>JBDLJD010000044.1:0-26997 GCA_039714495.1 Thermodesulfobacteriota bacterium | reverse complement strand
CGGCATACTGCCCACAGACTACTGAAACAACCGTTTAACCCACGTATGCCCGATGCGTAAAAGGGCCATGTCATCTTCCTGCGCCTGTTTCAGTAGATCAGGGCCAAGGCCGGCGCCATCTGTCTGGCTATCATCCAGCAAGCCTTTTTCAAAAACCTGTTCCCGGAACCGGTCGATGTCATAGAGGGCCATGTGAAAAGCGAGCCGTGATTTCATGTCCAGCGGTTCCGGCCCTTTCTGGTTTTTCAGAGCGATGATTTCCATGAGCATATCATTGAATGCGTTGTAAACCGCCAGCTTCTGGTTCGTGACCCACTCGCGCACCGTCTGGACGTTGTCCTGGCCGTGCCCCAGGCAGTGGGGCTCTTTGAGCAGGGCATAGTGCTCCTCGATACGGCCTGTTTCCCGCGACCGCGTGATGGCCCGGGCAAGGGGGTAGATCCTGCAGGAGGAGGGGCGGTGGGCATAAACACTGCACCCGGACGGTCTGACAAACGGGCAGGCCATCCCGGAAGCGGTTTCAGGTTTCAACGCCACAATGGGCAGCCCGGTCTCAGGCCCCGTGTGATGTGTGGTGTATTGCTCGAGGAAATCGGAAGAGGAGAGCCCGAGTCCGTTTTTTAAGCGCAGAATATCGTACGGTGTCAAAAACTGGTTGAGATCATGACAGCACTCATTGAAACAGGCCACCCTGTCATGGCAGGCAAACCTGAAGGACGCATCGGGTAAAAGGGGTATGAATTCATTTTCCATGGTCTCTTTTGAAACCGGATTTCCGTTGAATGTCAATAATTTTAATCATTAGAAACATGTCCTGGCAAGGATGGGGTTTGACAGCACAGGCCATTCTAAAGAAATACTGATTTTAAAAGAGGCTGACGGTTTCTAATGATACTATATATGGTAAAAATTATCAGAAAATATCAACATATGGACCGCCAATCCAACGGCGTCCATAAAACAATAGGTTTGGAATTCGCAGGTCCAAAAGTTCTTGACAAGCCCCATACTGAATGATATTGATTCTATCTTGGATCTTAGATATCATGCTGATTTTTAAAGGAAATCCACCCCCTTAAAAAATAAAAGGCAGTGATATTCAACGGTTCAACAAAGGGCCTATATATCGATAATATTTTTGATGACAGATGATTACTGGAAAATATTATAGCGAAACCAAACAGGAAATTAAAAAATTAGACAAAAACACGATGCGTTTGGTCTAGAAGGGAGGTGTGGAGGCTAAAGGGTTTATTCCAAAATGGAATAGTAGCGTATTGTAGACAACTTTTATTTTGTAAAGCAAACTTAGGAGGTATCATAAATGCCAAGTTTTGTAATTTCGGAAAAATGTGACGGCTGCAAGGGCGGGGACAAGACGGCTTGTGAGTATATTTGTCCCAACGACCTGATGGTTCTCGAACCCAATGAGATGAAAGCCTACAACCAGGAGCCCGATCAGTGCTGGGAATGTTTTTCTTGTGTAAAGATTTGTCCCACCCAGGCCATCGAAGTTCGCGGTTACTCAGACTTCGTACCCCTGGGAAGCAGTGTAATGCCAATGCTCGGTACCGAAGATGTGATGTGGACCTGTAAATTCAGAAACGGGACCATCAAACGCTTTAAGTTCCCCATCCGTACCACGGCTGAAGGAGCTGCCAATGCGTATCTGGATCTCAAAGGCCAGGATTTGGAAGGGCCTCTTCTGTCTACAGAGGAAGCCGATGGTAAAGAATTATGTCAACCCGCTGCGGATCAATTGGTGTAAAAGTCAATTATTAGCAAGCACACATCATGACAACAATACATCCATAGAGAAAATAAGGAGGATGCAATATGGCATTACCGAATAAACCCCAGGGCGAACGTAAGGCAATTAGGGACCCTGAAGTCGAAGAGCGTGAAGTTGATGTTTTGATCGTCGGCGGCGGCATGGCTGCCTGCGGCACTGCATTTGAGGTCAAAAAATGGTTGGGCGACGACCAGAGTGTTTTGTTGTGCGACAAGGCCGCCATGGAGAGAAGTGGCGCCGTGGCACAGGGGTTGTCCGCCATCAACACCTACATCGGGGAAAATTCCGTGGAAGACTATGTCCGCATGGTCCGCAACGACCTCATGGGCATTGTCCGTGAAGACCTGATTTACAGCCTTGGATGCCACGTGGATGATTCCGTGCACCTGTTCGAGGAGTGGGGCCTTCCGGTGTGGAAAAAGACCGAAGATGGAAAAAACCTGGATGGGAAAAAAGGCCAGAAAGCGGGTACGCTGAAATCCGGCGCCGCCCCGGTACGTACCGGCAAATGGCAGATCATGATCAACGGCGAGTCCTATAAAAGAATCGTGGCCGAAGCCGCTAAACTGGCCATTGGTGAAGAAAATGTTATAGAGCGCTGTTTCATCGTCGAGCTGCTTCTGGACGCCAACAAAGAGAACCAGATAGCCGGCGCGGTCGGTTTTTCCGTCCGTGAAAACAAGATTTACATCATCAAGTGCAAGACCATGATGGTTGCCTGCGGCGGTGCAGTTAACATTTATCAACCCCGTTCCGTCGGCGAAGGTAAAGGCCGTGCATGGTATCCGGTATGGAATGCAGGCTCCACCTACACCATGTGCATGAAGGTGGGCGCCGAGCTGTCCATGATGGAAAATCGTTTCACCCCGGCCCGTTTTAAAGATGGTTACGGACCTGTGGGCGCATGGTTCCTGCTGTTCAAGGCCAAAACCCTCAACGGTCTGGGCGAAGCTTTTGCCGGCAGTGATGCCGCCAAGGCAGAACTCGAGAAATATGCACCTTATGGAACCGCAGCAATCACACCGACCTGTCTGCGTAACCATCTGATGCTTGTGGAGATGAAAGAGGGGCGTGGTCCCATCATCATGGACACGGTTACCGCTCTGGCAACGCTCGGCGAAACCATGGACAAGAAAGAGCTCAAGCATCTGGAATCAGAAGCCTGGGAAGACTTTCTCGACATGACCTGTGGCCAGGCCAACCTGTGGTGCGCCACCAACACCGAGCCTGAAAAGAAAAACTCCGAAGTTATGCCCACCGAACCGTACCTGCTCGGTTCCCATTCCGGTTGTTGCGGCCTCTGGACCTCCGGACCGGATCTTGACTGGGTCCCGGATGCTTATAAGATCAAAGCGGATAACGGTAAGATCTACAACCGTATGACCACGGTCAACGGTCTGTTTACTTCTGGTGACGGTGTGGGATGCTCCGGCCACAAGTTCTCCTCCGGATCACATGCCGAAGGAAGGCTGGTTGCCAAACAAATGGTCAGATATGCCACGGACCATGCAGATTTTTCACCGGCGCTGGACAAGTCCAAAGAAGAACTGGTGGACCTGGTGTACAAACCGGTCAGAACCTACCTGGACAACTGCGAATACACCACGGCAGAAGATATTAACCCGGAGTACGTGAAACCGTCCGGCATGGCACTGCGGCTCATGAAAGCCACCCATGAATACGGCGCAGGAACCGCGACCTTCTACCAGACCACCAGCAAGAACCTGGAGATCGTCATGGATCTGCTCCAGACCATGCGTGAAGACTGCGAAAAACTGGCTGCAGGCGACCTGCACGAGCTCATGCGCTGCTGGGAGATCGAGCACCGTATCTGGACCGTCGAGTCTCATCTGCGCCATATCCAGTATCGTAAAGAAACCCGTTACCCCGGTTTCTACTATCAGGCCGACTATCCTGGCCAGGATGACGAAAACTGGTTTGCTTTCGTCAACTCCAAGTTTGATCCCAAGGCAGGCGAGTGGGATGTTTTCAAGAGAGACTACATAAAGATATTCACGGACTAAAACAATGTCGGCAATGAACTGAGTCGATACAAAAATACCTCCAGGTGTCGTCAGACGCCTGGAGGTTTTTATTAAGCACTTGACATCCATTTTCTTTGGGCGATATCCAATGGGCTTGAAACATGAAGCTTTCGGCTGGAGTGGGCCTTTTTTCCAGGCGAGAGCTGTGTGTTTTAATAAAAGGGAATCGCCCAAAGCGTTAATATTAAATAAATCGATATGTTAAGGATGGAGGGATAGTATGACAGAAGACAAAGCAGCCCCTGCTAGTGGAAGCATTTTGGTTGTCGGCGGCGGGATCAGCGGCTTGACCACAGCCCTTGAAGCTGCCGAAGTGGGGTACGAAGTGTTCCTGGTCGAAAAAAATCCTTACCTGGGTGGAAGAGTGGCGCAGTTGAACCAGTATTTTCCGAAACTGTGTCCACCGACCTGTGGCCTGGAAATCAATTTCAGGCGGATCAAGGATAATCCGCGGATCAAGGTGTTTACCCTGGCGGAAGTGACCAAGGTGGACGGTGCGCCGGGAAGCTATGATGTTTCCATCGAACTGTCTCCCAGGTACGTCAATGAAAACTGCACCTGTTGCGGTGATTGTGCGGCTGCCTGCGAAACCGAAATTGACAGCGATTACGACTTTGGAATGAAAAAGGTCAAGGGGGCTTATCTGCCTTTTGAGATGGCCTTTCCGTCACGCTACGTGATATCGCCTCAGATCATCGGAACCGACGATGCCCAGAAATGTGCGGATGCGTGTAAGTACGATGCCGTGGATCTGGCCATGAAATCGAAAACCATCGATTTTAACGTGGGTGCGATCGTCTGGTCCACCGGTTGGGAACCGTACGACGCCACCAAGATCGACAACCTCGGATTCGGCCAGTATTCCAACATTATCACCAATATGATGATGGAGCGGCTGGCGTCCCCCAATGGTCCCACCAAGGGGAACATCGTGCGCCCTTCGGACGACAAGGCGCCCGAAAGCATCGCCTTTGTGCAGTGTGCCGGTTCTAGAGATGAAAATCACCTGCCGTACTGTTCCTACATTTGCTGCATGGCTTCCCTGAAGCAGGCTACCTATGTCCGGGAAAGATACCCCGAGGCCAAGATCTATATCTTCTACATCGATCTCAGGGCGCCCGGTTACCGCTACGAGCAGTTCTACAACAAGATCAAAGAGGACGAAAACGTCTTTTTCATCAAGGGCAAGGTTGCCGAGGTGAGCGAAGACGCCGGATCCAAGAACATCACCGTCGTGGCCGAGAATGCCGTGACCGGGGAGAAGATTCATCAGACCGTCGATATGGTCGTGTTGGCCACCGGAATGCAGCCCACAGCGGCCAATGCAAAACTGCCGGCTGATCTTACGTACAACGAGGACGGATTCATCATCAATGATTTTGCTAAAGGCGGCATGTTCGCGTCCGGCTGTGCCAACAAACCGTTGGACGTAGTGTCGTCAAATCAGAATGCAACCGGTATGGCCCTGAAAGCGATTCAAACTCTGGTGAGGAGGTAGGAGGTTATCCATGGATAAGAAATATGGTGTATATATTTGCGAAGGCTGTGGCATCGGGGATGCGATCGACATGAAGGACCTGTGCGCCGTTCCCGAAGAAGAAGGCCTGCCGGTCAAAACGCATCCTTTCCTTTGTGGCAAGGATGGTCTGGAGTTGCTCCAAAAAGATATCGCCGACGGGACCAACACACTGGTTATTGCCGCGTGTTCTCGCCGGGTAAATTACGACGTCTTCAAGTTTGACGGATGCATCGTTGACCGGGTCAACCTGCGTGAGCAGGTTGTTTGGTCTCATCCCAGATCCGAGTTCCCGGCGTTGACCGAAGAGCAGAAAGATGACGAAGAGCACTTTGACAGGGTGCTGATGCTGGCCGAGGACTATCTCAAAATGGGCATGGCCAGGGTGGAAAAGATCGACCTGCCGGAACCCCATGTGGTCGACTCTTTGAGTAAAAAGATTCTGATCATCGGTGGCGGTGTCACCGGCATGTCAGCTGCCCTGGATGCCGCTAAAACCGGTTATGAGGTCACCATCGTCGAAAAAGAGGCCGCCCTGGGCGGGCATGCTGTCCATTGGCGTAAGCAATTGCCCATGGAAGATCCGTATGAAGATCTGATGCCCCCCATGGTCGACGCTTTGATCAAGGAGGTGGAGGCTGATGATAAGATCACGGTCAAAACCGAAATGGTCGTTGCCAGAATTGCCGGTGAACCGGGTGAATTCACGGTCACCCTCAAACAGCCCGGAGAAAAGATCGAATTCGACGTGCCGTTTCCGCTGCCGGATGAAATGAAGGTCGACGAAAACGGTAAAGAGCTGGATGTGGAAAAACAGCACGAGGCTTATCTGGCATTCAACAAAGGCAAGAATGACATCCTGACCATGGACCCTGACGGCGAAATGTTCGGTGCGGTAGTGCTGGCAGCCGGCTGGCGACCCTATGAACCCGAGGACGGTGAATTTTCTCACCTGGGGTTGGGTGAACAGCCGGACGTGGTTACCAATGCGCAGTTCGAAGCCATCGCTAAAAAGGGCAAGATCAAACGGCCTTCGGACGGCAGGGAAGCTCAGTCCGTGGTTTTTATCCAGAGCCCGGGCAACGGCAGCGACAGCGACTTCGATTATGCCGGCTCCGTCACCAGCATGGTGGCCCTGAAACAGGCCACGTACGTGCGGGAGGATTATGACGAGGGCAAGGCCTATGTGTTCTACCAGCACATGCGCACGCCCGGTCTCAATGAAAATTTTTATAAAAGCATCCAGCAGGACCCGGGTATTTTTCTGACCAAGGGCGAAGTGATGTCGGTTTCCAAAAACGGCAGCGGTCTGGTGGTCGAGGCGGACAACACCCTTTTGGGTGATAAGATCAAGGTCAAGGCCGATATGGTCGTTTTGGGCACCGGCATGATTCCGGCGACCAAGGATGATCCCATCATCAACCTGGCCTACCGCCAGGGACCCGGTTTCAGGGACAATGCGCTTTACAATGATTACGCAGATTCCAATTTTATCTGCTTTCCCTATGAAACCCAGCGTACCGGCATTTATGCCGCCGGCGGAATCCGCCGGGCCCTTTCCGTGGAGGAATCCATGGAAGATGCATCCGGTGCGGCCCTCAAGGCCATCCAGTGCATCGAATCAGTTAATCGCGGCGTATCCGTCCACCCACGGTCCGGCGACATGACCTTTCCAGATTTCTTTTTCCAACGCTGCACCCAGTGCAAGCGCTGTACCGAGGAGTGTCCTTTCGGGGCGCTCGACGATGATGAGAAAGGCACGCCCAAACCCAACCCCACGCGCTGCCGGCGCTGCGGGACCTGCATGGGCGCCTGCCCCGAACGCATCATCGGGTTCGCGGATTACAGCATCGACAGTGTCGGTTCCATGGTCAAGTCCATTGGCGTTCCGTCCGAGGACGACTATGACGAACCGCCCTTCAGGATACTTGGCCTGGTGTGCGAGAACGATGCCTATCCGGCCCTGGATATCGCCGGCCTGAACAGGCTGAGCTATTCGGCTGAAGTGCGTTTCATCCCGGTACGCTGCCTGGGCTCGGTCAACGTCATCTGGATCAAGGACGCCCTTTCCCAGGGCATGGACGGTGTTTTTCTCATGGGCTGTAAACACGGCGACGACTACCAGTGTCATTTTGTCAAGGGCAGCGAGCTGGCCGACATCAGGATGAAAAAGATCGGGGACGCGCTGGAGAGTCTGGCCCTGGAAAATGAGCGTGTGACCCAGTTCCAGGTGGCCATCGACGAGTATGACAAGATTCCACAGCTCGTGAATGATTTCGTGGAGATGGTCGAAGATCTCGGACCGAACCCCTTCAAGGGATTCTAAGCCCGGTTTCGAACACTTGCAACGTTGATGCAAATTTAAAGAAAAAATCGGATAACGGTTTTTGAGTCAATTTATATAGGAGGTATTCAGATGGCGGATGCATATGTTGTGGAGCCAGATGTTGGCTTTATAAACGAGGTAAAAGGGCTTGGCGGGGGAGATCTGAAAAAGTGTTTTCAGTGCGCCACCTGCTCGGTGGCTTGCCCGATCGCTCCCGACAACAAGCCCTTCCCGAGAAAAGAGATGATTGCCGCCTCTTGGGGCTTGAAAGACAAACTAATCGGCAACGGCGATATCTGGCTGTGCCATAATTGCGGTGATTGCACCACCCTGTGCCCCCGCGGCGCCAAACCCGGTGATGTGCTGGGTGCGATACGGGCCTACACCGTGACCGAGTACGGGCCGGTCAAAGCCGTGGGCAAGCTGATCAACGACCCCAAGAAACTGCCCATCGTGCTGGGCATTCCGGCGGTGCTGTTTATCGTGATCGGCCTGATTACGGGCCTGCTCGACTTCACGCCCGAAGGCGACAAGATCGCCCATGGCCATTTCTTCTCCACCTGGCTTGTGGATATTATGATGATCCCGGCGGCCATCTGGACGGTGGCCACCTTTGCCATTGGCCTGAAGCGTTTTCTGGCCGACATGCACCAAAATGCATTGCAGGACGGCAAAACCACCATTGAGAAGATTGATCCCATGGGCTTTATTCAGGGACTGATCCGGGTGATCCTGCCGATTTTGAAGCACGACAAGTTCAATGAATGCGGGGAAAACAAAGACCGCGCCACGGCCCATATGATGGTGCTGTTTGGCTTTATCGGCCTTTTCATCGTCACCAATATTTTCTTTGTGACCTTGTACGGATTTCAGATCCACGGGCCGTATTCCCAACTCAACCCGGTGAAATGGCTGGGAAATGTTGCGGGTATCGCCTTGGTCATCGGCAGTTTATTGATGATCAAGAACCGTCTGGCAAAAAAAGATCAGGTATCGACCTATAAAGACTGGTGGCTGATCATCTGGGCTCTGGCCCTGGGCGTCACCGGCATGCTGTCGGAAATGACGCGTCTGGCAGGCATGGCCGGGCTTACCTACTTCATCTATTTTGTGCACCTGATGTTCGTATGGAGCCTGTTCTTTTTCATCGCCTATTCCAAACTGGCCCATCTGGTTTACCGGACGACGGCCCTGGCTTACAACGAGTACATCGACAGAAAATAAAATCGTTGGGACGATTTTATTTTCTGTTGTAGCGGCTTCGCCGCTGAAATATTTTAAAAAAAGGGGGGGCAACAAACATGTTGCTCCCCCTTTTTGCATTGGCTGAGCCGCCACCTGCCCTGCGGGTGGCGGCCTATAGTGTTTGTTAAAATAACGTTCCGAATGCTTAATCGAAACGTCTATAGTATTGTGTCTCGAATACAGCTTGACCAACATGGTCTGAATGGGTATAATTGGTCTATCAAATGTCGGCGTTCGCAAAAAGGAGGTTGCCATGATTGTCAATATATCTGAAGCCAAAACGAAGTTGTCTAAGTTGATTGAAATGGCATATCACGGCGAAGAGGTGATCATCGCCAAGAATAATTTGCCGCTTGTGGAGTTGGTGGCCCATAAACCCAAAGCTAAACGGAAGCTGGGATTGATGGCGGGCCAGATCCAAATACCTGATGACTTCTTGGATGAGGATGAAGAGATAAGCAGGATGTTCTACGGAGGATCCTCTTGAAGATACTAATTGACACCCACATCTTTCTCTGGATGCTGTCTGAACCAGGAAAGCTGAATCAAAAGAGACGCTATGAACTGGAGTCGCCGGCCAATGAAATTTACTTAAGCTCGATGAGCATTGCGGAACTGATGATAAAAGCCTCGCTTGGCAAAATTGATATTGCCTTTGATCCTCTGGAAATGGCCGCAAAAATGCGGGTAGACATTTTAAATTTTACTGGTGTCGATGCCATGGCTTTGGAGGGCATGCCTTATTTTCATAAAGATCCGTTTGACAGGATGATCATTGCCCAAGCAGCTACGAACCAGTTAGCTTTAATGTCGGATGATTCAAAATTTTTAAACTATGACTGCAAAGTTATCTAACATCGCTATCTGGTGCTGATGGCGGGTATCGTTTTCCTGGGTCTGCCCATTTCACATGTTAACGCCGGGGACATGAATGCGCTTATGGCCAACCCCCAGTTCAGGCGGCTTATGGAAAACGCAAAGATCAAAGAGATCACCAGGGAGGCCGTAAAATGAAAAAAGGAGAGACAATCGTCTTCCCCTTTTTTCATTTTTTATATAGCGGCGAAGCCGCGTTTCATAATTCTGCCCTGTGGCAGAATTATTTTTAGTCGCCCAAGGCGGCCTTATGGGTCTTGATTTCGACCTTTTCGGTCAGGCCTTCATAGTACTCACGCAGGATGGCGACGACTTCGTCACGACCAAAGTGATCCGGCAGATCTCCACCTTCAGAGAGCATTTTTCTCAGAATGGTGCCGGACAGCAGCACACGGTCTTCTTTACCGTGCGGGCAGGTTCTCATGGAAGCCATGCCGTCACACTTGTAGCAGTAGAAAGTCCAGTCGATCTTCAGGGGCTGGCAGAGCAGCGCCTTGCCTTCACCCTCGGGGGTCGGGATTTTGTCGAAGATAGTCTGCGCTTCGAACATGCCGTAAAAATCGCCCACGCCGGCGTGGTCGCGGCCGATGATCATCTTGGAGCATCCGTAGTTCTGGCGGAAGGTTGCATGCAGCAGGCCTTCACGCGGGCCGGCATAACGCATATCCAGAGGATAACCACCCTGAATGACGTTCTTTTCCACGAAGTAGTTTTTGACCAGTGCGTCAATGCATTTTACACGGACGTCGGCGGGAATGTCACCTGGCTTCAGGTTGCCTACCAGGGAGTGAATGTAAACGCCGTCGCATACTTCCACGGCGATCTTGCACAGGTATTCGTGGGAACGGTGCATGGGGTTTCTCAGCTGCAGTGCAGCCACATCGCTCCAGCCCCTGTCTTCAAACATTTTCCGTGACTCTGCGGGACGGGCGTAAACATCGGCGTACTTGGTGGGGTATTCGGCTTCGCTGAGTACCTTCACGGGACCGGCCAGGTTGAACGCTTTCTGGTCCATGACCATCTGGACGCCAGGGTGATCGTCTTTGGCGATTTTCCAGAATTCCTCGGCAGTCGGGGTGCCTTCGCCCATATAACATTTTTCACACTCAAAAATTTTGTCGGCCTCGGTCATCTCGAATTTTTCAGTGACCTGCATGGTGGCCATGATCTCGTCGCCTTCGGCGTCGTACAGTGCGATTTCGTCGCCAACATTGATCGCATCGGCGTCGTCCTTGTCGGTGTCAAGGGTTACCGGGATGGGCCAGAAAGTGTTGTCCGCCATCAGGTAGTTTTCACAAACCCCTTTCCAGTCAGCCTTGGTCATAAATCCGGTCAACGGGCTGAACCCGCCAATGCCCATCATGATGAGATCGCCCTTGACGCGGGCTGAGATCTCTACTTTTTTAAGGCCTTCAGCCTTTTTCTTTTCAGCTTCAAGCTCTGCGCCTTCGAGCAGGCAGCAGGTTAAACCCTTTCCGCCATGAGGTGGAATCAAATTTGCCATTTGTTTTTTCTCCTTTCCTTCCGTTTCATTAGAAACAGTCAGTCTCATTTAAGGGGCAGCATTCGTTTGACAACATCCTTCGCTGTCAAGACCTTCCGTGCTAAAACATGTTTCTAATGAGTAAATTAATTAATGAAAAACGACCGATCTTATTTTTATTAAATTTTCACTTAGTTAGGTTAAATGAAGATTCTAATTATATAAAGTCTGTAACTGTTTGATGCTTTGTTATGCGCTCTTTAGCATAAAAAATTATTGACTGTGTCTGCGCTGCAGACTTTGGTCCACAGTTGATACAAAGGGTAACAGATATAAAGGAAAAACGCATTTGTCAACAAGAAAGGCGTAAAGAAAAAGGGGCGCACTCGCCCCTTTTTCTTTACGCCTTTCTTGTTATAAAAATAAATTTTATAGAACAGCAATCGGGTACCCGCCAATATGGTTCGACGTTGTTTTTGGAGCGGTTACTTCCAGCCAAGGCTTAAAATTTATTTTGCCATCTGGCTGGCCGCACATTCGTTCTTGCCCAGGTCGAGGATGTCGGCATTGTCATCATCCACCGTAACCAGGCCGGCATTGATTTCCCGGATTTTAGCATACTCGTCCGGCTGCTTGCGCATGTTGCCCTCGATAAACTGAAAGAAGGCATCCTCATCGGTGATGGAGTAGAAATCTGAATTGATTTCTTTTATTTTATCCAGGGTTTCCATGAAGATCAGGTCTGCATTGGCCTCTTTCCAGTCCATGTAGTGGCCGGGAAGGGCTAGTGTTGCGGCATCCCATTTCAATATTTTGGTGGTCATGGTATCGAACAGCAACTTTGACCATTCTTTGGCCATGCCTCCCAGGTCGGGGCGCCCGATGGAGAAAATGAAGACCGTATCACCGGCGACCATGAATTTGTTGTCGATCAGATAGCAGGTGCTGCCGGGGGTATGCCCGGGGGTGTGGATGGCTTTGACATCCGGCCCGCCATTGCTGAATGTATAGACAATATCGTCTCCTGCCGGGGTAAAGTCGAAGGTGGCCACCTGGAAGTCGGCTTCGGGGGCCACGATTTCCACACCGTGCTTTTGATGCAACGCCATGCTGCCGGAGATGTAGTCCGCCTGGCGATGGGTTTCGAATGTTTTGGTGATGGTGCAGCCGTTGCTTTCGGCAAGTTCCAGGTAGGGATCGATATTCTTGGCCGGGTCAAACACCATCATCTCTTTGCCGCACACAAGACCATAGCTGCAGGAAGCCTTGCCCGGCCTTCTGAACTGATGAAGTTCGTAGTCGCTGCCGCCGCCGATACGGACCGGTGCCAAGAGGTTGCCCCACTCCCGTATACCCACCAGCAAGTGGGCGACATCTTCGAACCCGTGATTGATCAGAATTTCCGCAACATACTTGGACGAACCCTCCTTGGCGCAGACAACACGCACTTTTTTGCCTTTGGGTACCTTGGCCACGCTTTCTTCTTCGTGTTCGATGAATTCCATGTAGGGTACGTTGACCATGTCAAAAGGGTAGGGACCTTCCACCTTAAAACGTCCAAATTCCTCATCATTGCGGACATCGAGCAATAAAAACTCTTCTTTTTCTACAAGCCAGGTGAAAAGGTCTTGCGCTGAAAACGATTGTACATCCATGGTTGATCCTCCTTTGCTGCCGTGTGAAGTATTTACGGGTTTATAATATATTTTCCTGGAAATTGAAATCAATTCGCCATGAGCGCATCAGCGACCATGGAAGATAGAAAGGCCACCTCCACCCCCATGTTGTAGTGCGTATTGAGATTCTCAAGCTGGGTATGGCAGTTTTCACAGGCGGTGGCCAGGATTTCGGCCTTGGTCTCATTAACTTGGTCGGCTTTGACCCTTGAGGACTTCATGCGAAAATCGAGGGTGTCCTCCCCCAGGGCCACGGGTCCGCCCCCTCCCCCGCAGCACCAGCATGAACGAATGGCCCGAAAAAATGACATTGTCAGGGAGTTCCGGATTTTTCTTTGAGATTGCGCATAAGATGTCCGTCCCGGTGGCGGCAACGAAATCCTGCTTTTGGGGCAAATCTGGCGGGATAGACAAGACAACTGCGCAATTTTAGGCTTTTCGTTGGATATAAAATTTGATGGTGTCTCCGTCCTGGTCGGTCTTGAGAATTTCATGGCCGCTGGTGCGGGCCCAAGCCGGGAAGTCGGTGAGGGAGCCCGGGTCGGTGGTGGTGGCTTCCAGTACCTGGCCGACTTCGATTTCCTTAATGCCCTTGCTGACCTTTACCACAGGCATGGGGCAGGCCAGGCCGCTTAAATCCAATGCTTTGTCGACATTGATGTCATCACTCATGGTTTTTCCTCCTTTGTTCTTAAATGTTATCTAAATAAACAGTTGCACCTTGCTGTCCTGGGCCTCTGCCAGAAAAGTGGCGACGCCTGCGAACTCCAGGCCTTCATAATCGACCATCTCTTCACGTTTGAAGCCCATGAGGTCCATGGACATCTCACAGACATATATTTTCACCCCAAGTTCTTCCGCCAGGGAGATCATTTCCGGCAGTGAGGCCACATTTTTTTTCTTCATCAAAGATTTCATCATGGCGGTTCCCATGCCGCCCATGTTCATCTGGGACAGCTTGACTTTGTCAGCACCCTTTGGGAGCATGGTCCCGAACATGGTGCCCATCATGTCTTTGCCGCCCGCGTTCTTGTCTTTGCCCCGCAGAATGGGGGTGCCCCAGAAGGTAAAAAACATGACCACGTCCATGCCCATGGCCGTGGCGCCGGTGGCAATGATAAATGCGGCCAGGGCCTTGTCCAGATCCCCGCTGAACACGATCATGGAGAGCTTGTTGGACGGTGTTTTGCTCTGCATGGCATCCAGTTGGGCCTTGAGATCGGCTACCTGTTCTTCAATTGTAGGCATAATGTCCTCCTCAGTTAATTAGTATAAACTATTTAATTTAATTAGTTATTATTAGACCATCAACTCCTTAATGGACTCCATGGACGCTTTAAGCAGTTCAAGATTTGTCATCATGGTATGACGTTGCTCCGGTTCCATTTGGCGTAAAACTTCCTGATGGGTTTCATTTAAAAACAAATTGATTTCATTAAGTTTTTTGTGTCCCTGGCTTGTCAAGCTCAAAAGAGTGGTTCGAGAGTCTTCTGGGTCGGCAATTTTCTGGATAAGCCCTTTTTTGTTCAGACCGGAAATCAATTTCGATATACGACTTTTAACGAGGTTCATTTTGCCGGCAATGCCTTTGGGGGTCAGGTATTTCTCCTGCCCAAATAGAAGTAAACAGCGAATTTCGGCATCGGGCAGGTTGAAACGCTCGCTTTGGTAACGCATTCTGTCCTGGCAGCATTGGTACAGCTTCGTGATCAGCTGCTGAAACTGGGTGACCTGACGTTCAGATATGGGATGGGGCAATTTTTCTTCAAAATAGTTCATACTATGAACAATAATATGGAGTGGGCTGAAGTCAAGCAAAAAAACAAAAACCCGATCGGTTGATGGATTGGTAAAAAATTCGAAGTGAGCATTCTTACTTCCGATCCTGCCGATAGTGTTGCGATTGAGGATACCGATTTTTGGAAAGAAATGCAGTCAAACAGAATTGGCAACCTTCTTTCGGCTGCCAGACTTAAGGCGGGTCTGTCACAATCTCAGCTTGCTGAGAAACTTGGCATCCGCCAGAATATGGTCAGTGACTATGAAAGGGGTAAGCGTCGGCTTTCGCCATCAATGGCTAAACGTATTGCCAAGACGCTCAAAATTAAAGTTGATAGAATTTCATAGTGTTCCGAACGTGGTCATTGCCTGTCTGATCTGCTATGCCGCAGCCATATTCTGGACTTCCTTTTTGATTTTATCCAGAGACGTGTCCTGGGCGACATCAAGATCATAGTCCATTTGAAGACCAAGCCAGAATGATGCGGAGTTGCCGAAAAAGATCGATAGGCGCAGAGCCGTGTCTGCGGTCACGCTTCTTTTGCCATGGACGATTTCATTGACACGTCGGGGAGAGACACCGAGTTCTCTGCCAAGCTTATTCTGGCTTATTTCCATCGGCTTGAGAAACTCTTCAAGCAGAATTTCGCCAGGATGAATCGGGGGTATTTTCTTTGCCTTCATTTTATCACCTCAATGATAATCAACGATTTCGACATCATATGCATTCCCGTTTTGCCACTTGAAACAAATCCGCCACTGATCGTTTATGCGAATGCTATGTTGCCTTTTTCTATCATAATGAATGATACTATAACGCATAACGTTATATGTTAAGAATATTTTTAGGATGAAAAAAGTTTGCACCTGCAGAAACAATCCCAAAACATCATTTTTAGAACTTCATTATAACGATTTGATAAATCAGTGTGCCAAAAAAGAAGGCCCCCTTTGTATAAAGGAGGCCTAACTTATTGATATGGCGGAGAGAGAGGGATTCGAACCCTCGATGGAGCGTTAACCCCATACTCGCTTAGCAGGCGAGCGCCTTCAGCCGGCTCGGCCATCTCTCCTAGGTCCTGACAGGTCAGGACACAATTGGCTTGTCACTAGTGGCCTGTAGCTTAATAAACCCGAAATTCTTTGAAACGGAATTTCATATTGCTATATAACCGGGCCACAAGCTAGCCGCTATTGGCTACAAGTGAAAATTTATTTTCCTGGCGGAGGGAGTAGGATTCGAACCCACGGAGCTTTCGCTCAACGGTTTTCAAGACCGCCGCCTTCAACCACTCGGCCATCCCTCCAAAAAAACAGTCACATACCATTTCGTGTTTTTCAGGTCAATATATAATTGCATGTTGACATGCTGCCATATATATGATTTCCGGAAAAAAAGTGAACAAAGAGCCCGTTTGTTGCAACCGGCATGGATATTTAAAAGTGTATGGTACGAATTTAAATTTCAGCCCGTCAAAAGGCTGACATTTAATTTAGGGGGATTTTAATGAAACAGAAGTATTCGATTCACAAAGATACCGAAAAGCAGACACTCGTGATCAAGGAATATGGGGAACTCAACAAGGAGATTCTTTCCCTTTTGTGTGAAGAGGCCTATCCGGAAGATGTGATCCAGGATGCGATCAAGGAGGGCAAGGAAGCCTTGATCAAGGTCCTGCGGACACGCAATATGTATCCGCCGGGCGTTTTCGCCAACAGCATCGCCGACCTGGTCATTACGTTCTATGGGTCCGAGGGCGAACAGTCAACCGAGATAATGCTGGACGACAAAGAGTTTTTCGAAAAGAACGGCATCGATATTCCCCAGGAGGAAGAGGCAGTCGAGAGCGATGACGACGACATCGATTCCGTGCTGGAGGACGACATCGATGAGGTATACGAAGAGAAAAAGATTATCAAAGACCTCAAATCCACATTAAAGGTGGCGGATGAGAATGCTGCCGACACGGACGACGATTTATAATTTGATTCCGGCACGAAATTCAATCACATACCTGTAGCGCTTTGCCTCCCTTTTTTTACGGTCAGTACGTCACGCCTTTCTGCAGTCATGCGGGAAGGCGTTTTTGTATTTTAATAAATAGTTGAAAATATACGACAACTTAAGTTTTCAACCGGTTTTTGCCTTGACATCCGACAGAATTTGCCGTAAACAGAAATTTCCATCCTATAAAAAAGTTCCATGTTTCAAAAACAGGTTGCCAAGGATTGATGAAGCCCTTTCGGGGGACTTCTAAACGTCTAAACTGCATCAGGAGGTGCCAATGGACAAGGAGCAAAAAGCGTTTTACGAAAGGTTGGAAAGTAAGGGGGTCTCGCGCAGGAGTTTCATGAAGTATTGTACATTCCTGACCGCGACCATGGGCCTGTCATCTTCATTCGTCCCGAAGGTGGCTGAAGTGTTCGCAGCGCCGGCCCAGCGACCGCCGGTGGTGTGGCTCCATTTCGGGGAGTGTACAGGATGCTCGGAAGCGATCCTGCGGTCGATGTACCCATTTATCGACGAGCTGGTGCTCGAGATTCTATCCGTGGAATACCACGAGACCATCATGGCTGCAGCCGGCCACCAGGCAGAGGAAAACCTGCACGCTGCGATCAAGAAATATGAAGGCCAGTTCATCTGCGTCTGTGAAGGTGCCGTGGCCACCAAGTTCAACGGCGGTTATGGAAAGGTCGGGGGACGGACATTCCTCGAGATCGCCAAAGACGTTGTGCCCAAAGCGGCAGCCACTATTTCCATTGGTACCTGCGCTGCATTCGGCGGCGTACAGGCTGCCAAGCCCAACCCCGGCGGGTATAAGGGCGTCGGCGACGCCCTGGGTGTAAAAACCCTGAACATCCCCGGATGTCCGCCCAACCCGATCAATTTTGTCGGAACAGTCGTCAACTATCTCCTCCTCGGCAAGCTTCCCGCTCTGGACAACCAGGGCAGGCCGTTGTTTGCTTATGGGAACACCATCCACGACAAGTGCCCGCGACGCTCTCATTTTGAAAACGACGAGTTTGTGGAAGAGTTTGGCTCTGAAGAGGCTGCCATGGGCTATTGTCTTTACAAGATGGGTTGCCGCGGACCGGAAACCTTCAACAACTGCCCCATTGTCAAGTTCAACGACGGCACCAGCTGGCCAGTGGAAGCCGGTCATCCCTGCATCGGATGCAGCGAACCGGATTTCTGGGACAGCATGAGCCCCTTTTACGAAGAGATGTAACAACGATATAACCAGCAATCCTTTTTAGAGAAAAGGGAGGAGACATATGGGAAAACGAATTACGATTGATCCGATCACACGCATTGAAGGTCACCTTCGCATAGAGGTCGAAGTCGAGGGTGGCAAAGTAAAAAATGCCTGGAGTTCCGGGCAGATGTTCCGGGGAATCGAACTTATCCTCCAGGGAAGAGACCCCCGTGACGCACATCACTTCGTACAACGCTCCTGCGGCGTCTGAACGTACACACATGCTCTGTCCTCGGTGAGGGCAGTCGAAGACGCGGTTGGCGTCAAAATACCGAAAAATGCGCGCCTCATCAGAAACCTGCTGCACGGCGCTCAATTCCAGCACGATCACATCGTCCATTTTTATCACCTGCATGCCCTGGACTGGGTGGACATCGTCAGTGCCCTTAAGGCTGATCCGGCCAAGACGGCCGCGTTGTCCGATAACGTGAGCAATGCCCCCTGGGGCGGGACCAATTACTTCAAAAATGTGCAGGCCCGCATCCAGACCTTTGTGGACAGCGGCCAACTGGGACCCTTTACCAACGCGTACTGGGGCCATCCGGCCTATGTGCTGCCGCCGGAAGCCAACCTGATGGCCTCGGCGCACTACATTGAAGCCCTGCGGCTCCAGGCCAAGGCTGCCAGGATGCACGCCATTTTCGGCGCCAAAAACCCCCATCTGCAGTCTCTGGTCGTCGGCGGCGTCACTTCCGTGAAAGACCTGACCCCGGACCGCATTGCCGAATTCCTCTACATCACCAAGGAAACCCAGTCGTTTATTGAAAACGTCTACATTCCTGATCTTCTGGCAGTGGCGTCTTTTTACAAGGATTGGGGCGGCATCGGCGGATGCACCAACTTCCTGGCCTGGGGTGATCTGCCTCTGAGTGACAAGGAGCCCGAAAGCCTGTTTATGCCCAGGGGCGTCATCAAGAAACGCAATGTCGGCGGCGTCAAAATGGCCGAACAGGATAAGGTTACCGAACACGTGGCCCGCGCCTGGTATGAAAACGGCAGCCCCAAGCATCCCCACAAGGGTGAGACCAAGCCGGTTCAGGAAGATCCGGCCTACCGGCCCGGTGGCGGCAAATATTCCTGGTTCAAGGCGCCGCGCTATGAAGGCGAGCCCTGTGAAGTCGGGCCGTTGGCGCGCGTTCTGGTGGCATATGGTTACGGAAATGAAAAAATCAAAGCGCTTGTGGACGGCACTCTCGAGAAGCTGGGGGTTCCAGTTCAGGCACTTTTCTCGACCTTGGGCAGAACAGCTGCCAGGGGCCTTGAGACCATTGCCATCGGCCAGGCCATGCCGGGTTGGGTCATGGAGCTGGTGGAGAACATCAAAGGCGGTGATACAAAGACCTACCAGCCGTGGGAAATGCCGGACAGCGGCATGGGCGTAGGCCTGAACGATGTTGCCAGGGGGTCTTTGGGTCACTGGATCGAGATCGAGAATAAGAAGATCAAGAATTACCAGTATGTAGTGCCCTCCACCTGGAATCTCGGCCCGAGGGACGAAAAAGGCAAACTGGGTCCGGTGGAGGAAGCCTTGATCGGTACGCCTATCGCCGATCCCAAGCGGCCGCTGGAAGTACTGCGTACCGTGCACTCCTTTGACCCGTGTATCGCCTGCGGAGTCCATGTGATCGACCCGGAATCCAATCAGGTCTACGATATCAAAGTGCTTTAGACGGCGTTGAGCAGTTTAATTTTAACCATACGGAACCACAAAGGCACAAAGGACACAAAGGATTTTGTTTCTGTGTTCCTTTGTGCCTTTGTCATTTGAAAGATGAATAACGTGTCACAAACCAATACTGAACAGATCATGATCCTGGGGGTCGGCTGCACGCTGTACACGGACGAAGGGTTTGGCGTGCGGGTGATTGAACGCATAGACGAACAGTACACATTTCCCGAACACGTGTCCGTTGTGGACGGCGGCGTTTTGGGGACCAATCTTTTAGGGGTGATCAGCCTGGCCGACCACCTGATTGTAGTGGATGCCATTCGCCACAAGGGCAACCCCGGCGACCTGTATCGGTTGTATGGCGATCAGATCCCCAAAAGAATCCGGGCCAAAAATTCGATCCACCAGGTGGATTTTCTGGAAGCGCTGACCCTCTGCACGGCCCTGGACAAGGTTCCGGATACGGTTATTGTCGGGGTAGAACCAGAGGATATCGATACCTGCAGTATCGACATGTCGCCGGTGATTCAAGATCAGATCGATCCGGTCATCCAGATGGTCCTCAAGGAATTGGATCGGCTGGGTGTCGCCTACAGTAAAACCTGAAAGGAACGCATAGCATGTGCCTGGCAATACCATCGAAGATAGTCAAAATAGAAAACGGTGTGGGGACCATTGACGTGGACGGTGTTCAACGCACCGCCAGCCTGCTTCTGGTGGAGGATGCGGCCGTGGGTGACTACGTCATTGTGCATGCGGGTTTTGCCCTGCACAAAATCGACGAGGCCGACGCCATGGAATCTTTGCGCATTCTCAAGGAGGCGGCCGCCTTTGCCGAGAAAAGAGAAAATGAACAGTAAAAGACTGACTGTTTCTAATGAAAAGCATGAAAATTGCCAGAAAGTTCGATATCAACGGTATTGTACAGGGGGTTGGCTTCAGGCCCTTTGTTTACCAGCTGGCCGCCTCCCATGAGCTTCAAGGCCGGGTTTCCAACACATCTAGCGGTGTTTCCATTCATATTGAAGGACCGTCTCCGGCCATAGAGGCTTTTTCACGGGAGCTGACGGAAAACCCGCCCCCCCTGGCCCACATCACGCAAATCAACATCTCGGAAACCCCTCTTAAAGGATATGGAGAATTTTCTATCAGAAAGAGCCGTACCCGGGGGCAGCGCTTTACCCTGATTTCACCGGACGTATCCACCTGCGATGACTGCCTTAAAGAGATGCTGGATCCCGGAGACCGGCGCTATCGATATCCCTTTATCAACTGCACGAACTGTGGCCCCCGCTACACCATCATCGACGACATTCCCTATGACCGGCCCAAGACATCCATGCGCCACTTTCAAATGTGTGACCGATGCCAGGCTGAATATGATGACCCCATGGACCGCCGGTTTCACGCCCAGCCCAATGCCTGCCCGGTTTGTGGACCCCATGTCCGGCTGCATGACAACACCGGTGAAAAGGTGGTTTCTGAAGATCATATCGCGGATGCTGTTACCCTTTTGAAATCTGGACAGATTCTGGCGGTCAAGGGGCTGGGGGGATTTCATCTGGTTGTGGATGCGGAAAACCAGACAGCCGTGAAAAGGCTGCGACAGCGCAAACATCGTGAGGAAAAACCCCTGGCAGTTATGTCCTATGATTTGGATATAGTCCGTCAATATGCAAGCCCTACACCCGAAGAAGAACAACTGCTGTTGTCACCCCAGCGTCCCATTGTGCTATTGCCTAAAAAGGAGCCGGAACTGCTGGCGGAAGATGTTTCGCCGCACAGCCGCTATTACGGGGTTATGCTGCCATACACGCCCCTGCACCACCTGCTTTTAAAGGAGAGTTTTAAGGCCTTGGTCATGACCAGCGGCAACATGAGCGAAGAGCCCATCGCCATCGACAATCAGGATGCCCTCGAACGGCTGCAGACCCTGGCGGACTATTTCTTGCTGCATGACCGCGATATTTATCTGCGCAGCGACGACTCCGTGGTCAAAACGATCAACAACCGGCTGCGCTTTTTCCGGCGCTCCAGGGGGTACGTGCCCCGGCCTGTTTTTTTGAAAAAGCCGGTGAGATCCATCCTGGCCTGCGGAGCCGAGCTGAAAAATACGATCTGCCTGACAAGGCAGGATCAGGCCTTTCTGGGCCAGCATGTGGGTGATCTTGAAAACCTGGCGACCTTTAATTTTTTTAAAAAGACCATAGCGCATCTGGAGCGGATCCTGGATATCGAACCCGAATATATCGCCTGTGACATGCACCCGGATTACCTGAGCACCCGCTATGCAAAGGAACAGAAAGATATCCAAGTGCTGGAAATTCAGCATCACCATGCCCATATCGTTGCTTGCATGGCGGAAAACCAGGTGGAGGATCCGCTGATCGGGCTGGCCTTTGACGGGACCGGCTTTGGAACGGATGGTTGTATATGGGGTGGTGAAATCCTCCTGGCAGGCCTCGATCAGTTCGAGCGCCGCGGTCATCTGGCCTACGTGCCCATGCCCGGCGGGGCGGCCGCCATAAAAGAACCGTGGCGGATGGCCACGAGTTATCTGTACCAGGCTTATGGCAAGGACCTTTTGCGTTTGAATCTGCCTTTTTTAAAAACCGTGCGAGCTGATAAAATTGAAACTATCATTGAAATGATTGAAAAAAGGATAAATTCACCTTATACATCCAGCCTGGGTAGGCTTTTTGACGGGGTTGCCGCCATGGTCGGGCTGCGGGAAAAAGTCGCTTTCGAAGGCCAGGCGGCCATGGAGCTGGAAATGGCGGCAGACCTTTCAGAAAAGGGTGTTTACGAATATGCGTCCCCCCTGGGCGACTCATTGGAAATACCAGTGGAACCCATCGTCAGGGAGATTGTCGAAGATATGCAGAGACAGGTTCACCCTTCTGAAATCAGTATGAAATTTCATAACACCCTGATCCGCCTGTTTGCGGATGTCTGTATCAATATTCGCACACAGACAGGATTTACCCAGGTGGCTTTGAGCGGCGGGGTTTTTCAAAATGCCATCATGCTGTCCGGTTTGACGGAAGATCTGGAAACCAAGGGATTTGAGGTGTTGAGCCACACCCAGATCCCGTCCAATGACGGCGGCATTGCCCTGGGGCAGGCGGTTGTGGCGGATGCAATGTTGAGCAAAAGATGATAACCACAAAGACACAAAGGTCACAAAGATTTTAAATAGTTCAAGGGTCGGGGCGTTTTAGCCTAAAACCCTTGTCATTCCCGTTAGGTTTAAGTTAGGGACGATAGATGAGTCTTAAATACATGGAAGAATACCGGGATGCGGAAATTTCTCGCAGTCTGGTGGAAAAAATAAAGGCGGTTTCAAAAAAAGAGATCCGCCTGATGGAAGTGTGCGGAACGCATACGGTTTCCATATTCCGCAGCGGCATTCGCTCGGTTCTGCCGGAAACCATTACCCTTTTGTCCGGCCCCGGATGCCCTGTATGCGTGACCGACCAGCAGGAAATCGATGCGTTCGTGGCACTTGCCCGGGTGGATGATGCAATCATGGCCACTTTCGGCGATTTAATGCGGGTGCCGGGAACCGTGTCTTCCCTGCAGAAAGAGAAAGCCGAAGGCCGTGACATACGGGTGGTATACTCGACCATGGACGCCATTGACCTGGCAGTGAAGCATCCGGATCGGGAGGTCATCTTTCCCGGGGTCGGATTTGAAACGACAGCCCCCACCATAGCAGCCGCCATCAAGGCGGCGCAGCAGATGAAGCTTGCGAATTTTTCAGTATATGCGGCGCACAAAACAGTGCCCCCGGCCCTGCATGCCTTGATGTCATCGGAGCTGGTGGGTGTGGATGGGTTCATCCTGCCCGGGCACGTGTCGCTGATTATTGGAACGGCTGCCTATGAACCGTTTTTCAAATCCCATAGAACGCCCTGCGTGGTGGCCGGGTTCGAACCGGCCGACATTCTGCAGGCCATCTTGATGCTCGTGGGACAGATAGAAAAAAAAACACCGCAATTGAGCAACGCCTATGGGCGGGCCGTAACGCCCTTGGGCAATGAAAAAGCCCGGGCGCTGCTGGAAGAGGTGTTTGAAACGGCAGATGTGGCCTGGCGGGGCATCGGGGTGATTCCAGAGAGCGGGCTGGTCATTCGAGACCGGTTTGCCGCATTAGATGCCGGAAAAAAATTCGACCTTGTTTTACCGGAGCCTATAGAGCCCAAAGGCTGTGCCTGCGGCGAGATCCTGATCGGTGTCAAGACCCCACCGGATTGCCCCCTGTACAAGGCCCGATGCACCCCCATGGATCCCATAGGGCCCTGTATGGTTTCCAGCGAGGGCACCTGCGCGGCATATTACCGGTATCATGGGTGAGACACAGGTGGCCGGTCGCGTCATTCCCGCGAAGGCGGGACACGCAGTGAAGCTTTTGCGCTATCCAGAATGATCATTAAACCGTGAGTACCCACGCTTATTGAGAAGTTACGGATGTACGCTTTATCCAGCTGTTTTTTTGGGTTTTCACTCGAACCCTTGAACCCTCGGCTCCTTGGACCCTTTTAAGGAAGATGTATATGAAAAAACCCCACAAAATAATTCTCGATCATGGCAGCGGCGGCAAGATATCTCACCACCTAACCACTGATTTTATTCTGCCCGTATTCGACAATCCCATTCTGGCAGACCTCGATGACGGCGCCATCTTCACCATCGGAGAGGAACGGTTCGCCTTTTCCACGGACACCTACACGGTGGACCCGATTTTTTTCCCGGGCGGCAGCATCGGGGACCTGGCCATCAATGGCACGGTCAACGATGTGACCATGTGTGGCGCCACCCCCCTCTATCTGAGCGTGGGACTGATTCTGGAAGAAGGGTTTCCTGTCCCTGATTTTGAGGAGGTCATGGATGAGATGGGCAGGGCGGCAAAAAGGGCAGGGGTAAAGGTGGTAACCGGCGATACCAAGGTGGTGCCCAAAGGGGCTGCCGACAAAATATTTATCAACACCTCCGGGATCGGCATGATCCCTAAGGGCGTTGACGTATCCAGCAAAAATGCACGCCTAGGGGACAAGATCATTCTCAGCGGCACCCTTGCCGACCACGGCGTCACCATTCTGACCCAGCGTGAGGGGTTGACCTTTGACGCTCCGGTCAGCAGCGATTCCGCCCCTTTGAATCACATGGTCCAAAAGATGCTTGCCGCGGGACAGGCCATCCACACCTTAAGGGACCCCACCCGGGGCGGTGCAGGGACGGCCCTTAATGAAATCGCCCAGAGTTCCAATGTGGGCATCCGGATAACGGAAACAAAGGTTCCCGTCCGGCCGGAGGTGTCCGGTATTTGTGAGCTGTTGGGCTTTGACCCCCTTTACCTGGCCAACGAGGGTAAACTGCTCGCTTTTGTGGGGCCTGAAGATGCCGGGGCTGTGCTGGCGGCCATGCAGGCAGACGAATTTGGCAAAGATGCCTGTATTATCGGGGAGGTGGTGTCCGAAAACCCGGGCCAGGTCTTCATGGAAACCCGCATCGGCGGGTTGCGCATCGTGGATATGCTGGCCGGGGAGCAGTTGCCCCGCATTTGTTAGAATAGCGTATCTTGCTGTTTCCGATTTTTATCACGAAAACGTGAAAATAAGAAAACAAGAAAAACGGGAGCATCCCTATGATTTCATGTTCGTGGGAAGACCGCCCACACGGCTAAACAAGCTGTCCAGTAAAACACCATTGGCTGCCCGCATGTGGCTTCTGCAGGGCTGAAGCCCTGGGCTACATTGGTAGAAATTTGATTTTAATACATAAAACAACATGTAGTGCAGGGATTTATCCCTGCCAAAACGAACAGCAGACTATCTTGTATCTTTTTCAGGCATCGAGGTGTTTTTTACGTCATGCCCGCGCAGGCGGGTATCCAGGGCTTAAGGCTCACCGCTTTCTGGATAGCGCTGCCGCTTCACTGCGTGTCCTGTCCCCGGTCCAACACCATACCGGGGCAGGCACGCAGGAATGACGCCGGTTATAGGTTAAAACACCCCGACAGTTGATCTATTTAGATTTTCAGACTTTTTCCAATTGTCACCGGGATTGTTGTGGACTCCTTAACAATGAAGATATTCTTGAGAAGTATTGTTTTCATCTTGTTGGTCTGCCTGCCATTGAGTTGCAGCGCCGAGAAGGAGGTTGTTTTTACAGGCCGGACCATGGGCACAACCTACCACATCAAAGCTGTGACCGGCTATTTTAAACGCGCATCAGGCCTTAAGGACAAAATCGATGCGCGCCTTGAAGCTATCAACCAGAGCATGTCCACCTTTATTGATGACAGTGAGATCAGTCGCTTCAATCGATGGCCCGATATCGGCACACCTTTCCAGGTGGGCCATGACTTTTTCCAGGTATTCAAAAAGGCACAACAGCTGCACGCCCTTACCGGGGGGGCCTGGGACGGTACCGTCAAACCCCTGGTGGACCTTTGGGGATTTGGAAAACCGGAGCATCAAGATGAGCCTCCCGATGCCGGCATTATCGAGCATTTGCTGAAAAAAACGGGGTTTGACCAGATACGGATTCCAGACGAGGGATATGTTCAAAAGACGCATGCCGACCTAACTCTCGATTTCGCATCCATTGCCAAGGGCTATGCCGTAGACCAGGTGTCCCTGCTGTTGAAATCCGAAGGGATTACGGATTTCATTGTGGAAATCGGCGGCGAGGTATTTGCTGCAGGGATTCGGCAGGATGGATTGAAGTGGCGGGTCGGAGTGAACATGCCGGATAAAAACGCCTCTTTTTATGACCTTTACAGCGTGGTTCAATTGTCCAACCTGGCCATGGCCACCAGCGGTGATTACCGGAACTTCATCGAGCGGGACGGTGTCATGTACAGCCATATCATCGACCCCAGGACCGGGTATCCGGTCCAGAACAATGTTGCCAGCGTGACGATCATCGCCCCGGACTGCACCATGGCCGACGGTCTGGCCACGGCAATCGTCGTCATGGGCGTTGAGAAAGGAAAATCACTCCTGGAAAAGCTTCCCGGGGTCGAGGGCTTGATCATCGTCAGGGATCTGGATGGTAAATTGAGTGATTTTCCAAGCTCCGGCTTTAAAACATTTTCCGAGTGAATATCATTTTACGTTTTAGGTAGCTCAAAGATCGGGTAGTTTTAACATAAAAAACATTCCGATGTCTGAGGTAGCTAATTGCTTGAAGGTTATTGGCCTCCAGCCTTGGCCGGCATTGCTACGTAAAACCCAATCCGGATGAACCGGAAATTCTAATATCGAATATCAAAATACTAAACAATTTCAAATGATCCAATACCAAACACATAAACGGCAATAGGGCC
>JBDLJD010000043.1:0-27090 GCA_039714495.1 Thermodesulfobacteriota bacterium | reverse complement strand
GACCTGTCCCTCGAACCCTATTGGTCATTGATTTCAGCATGCCGGTAGCAGTCGATGGTGTGGTCGTTGACCATGCCAATGGCCTGCATGAGGGCATAGCAGATAGTGGGGCCGACGAAGCGGAACCCGCGGTTTTTTAAATCTTTGCTCATGGCTTCCGAGGCCGGGGTTTTGGCTGGAATTTCTGTCATGCTTTTCCAGTGGTTGCGCACAGGTGCGTGGTCTACGAACTGCCAGATATAGGTGTCGAAGCTACCGAACGCTGCCTGAATCTCCAAGAATGCCCCGGCATTGGCAACGGCGGCTTGAATCTTGAGCCGGTTGCGGATGATGCCCTTGTCCTGGAGCAGTTGATTCACCTTTTCCGCATTGTAACTGGCCACGCGGACGGGATCGAACCCGTCCAGGGCTTGCCGAAAATTTTCCCGTTTTTTCAGGATGGTCATCCAGCTCAAGCCGGCCTGTGCGCCTTCAAGAACCAGGAATTCGAAAAGACGGCCATCGTCGTGGAGCGGCTGCCCCCATTCCTGGTCATGGTAGGCTATCATCAGAGGGTCGGTTCCGGCCCAGTCACATCGTTTCTTCATCTTTTTCAATAAAATCGTCAATGCCCTGATACTTGTAGATACGGCGGTCGATGATAGCTTTGCGGAAAACATCGGCCACCTGGACAGGCTCGCCACAACCCATGAGGTCCAGAAACCGCTGGCTGACGAATTCATACCAGCTTATCTTCCAAATAACACTATATTCGACTCCGTTCCAGGAAAATTTCACGGGTGGGGCCTCATAAACCCCAGCCAAGAGCCTGGAGAATCAGGCAAGCGCCTTGATGAAACCGATTTCCGTCAGAAGGTGCAGGGTGCGCGAATTGACGCCCAGTGTCTCCAGTTGCCCGGGCCCGAACCAGCCGGCTTCCAGCACATCGTCGCCTGCCAGGGGTTCACCGGCCACGTAGGAAGCCTCGAAATCCAGGATTACATAGTGGAAGCGGGTGCGGTCGCCATCCATGACGATCGAATCAAATGTGTAGATAACCTTCCGGGCCTGGATGGTTATGCCGGTCTCCTCGTAGATTTCACGTTCTGCGGCAGCCTGAAGAGTTTCTCCCAGTTCCACACTTCCGCCGGGTATGGCCCACTCTCCCTGTGCCGGCGCTTTTCCGCGTTTGACCAGCAGGATGCGATCGCAATGGATGACCACGGCACCTACCGCCACCCTTGGCAGGTCCGGATATTCAGCGTTTGTCATGGTGTACCTCTTTACAATTAAATGGCATATTCAGTAGAATATTTAACCAACATTGCTTGGGGAATATTGTTCGTAACAGTCTGTTTTTTATGGACTAAAAAACATACTGTAAATTTTATTAAAAAAATCAAATATATAATTGCTTGCATTTTATTCATAAAGTGTTATTGTATTGGTATTCAACACGGCCTCACCGTTATTGGGTGGGGCGATTTTTTTCTGCAGGACAGCTCATTCTTCAAACAATGTATCCTCCAGTTTAAGGTTTTGAAAATAATTTGAAAGGAGGATATTGCCATGACAGACGGAATTGTAAAGTGGTTTAACCCCAGTAAAGGTTTTGGATTCATCGAGCAGGAAGATGGCCCGGATGTATTTGTTCATCATTCAGGTATCAACGCAAGTGGTTTCAAATCTCTTGATGAGGGTGATCGAGTCACCTTTGACATAGAGCAAGGCCAGAAAGGTCCTGCCGCAGTCAATGTAACTGTGAACTAATCATCTATATTATCTGAAAAAAAGGGCATCCGGTCATTACCAAATGATGGATGCCCTTTGTCATTTCTATGGGCGGTTTCATGACAAACCATGTCAATCGAACCTAAATTGAGGGTTTCAAATTTTTAGAATTAAAATCGATGAAATCCATTGAATAAGTAGCCAATACACATTTTCTAAAAATTTGAAACGCTCAACTTAGGTCGAAGAATGCAGACGGATATCCCCATTAACCTAATCCAACAGAAAAGGAGAAATGAATGCGTCAGAAATATATTATTTCTATCGATAATGGAAAGAATGTACTTAAAATCAGTGAGTATGCAATCGTCACCAATATCCCTAAAACGGCAACGGCTCTTACAATAAATAGTGCAAAATATTCACTTCTTGGTGAAGAGGCCTATGATAAAAAGGATATTAAACAATCGATATCAAGAGGGAATAGATCCCTGATTGCGTCGCTTCGAACTAAAAATATTTTCCCTATTGAGCCATATGTCTCCAAAATTGCTGAAGCCGTTACTGCATTATTTAAATCCGCAAATGATGATTCAGTAGAGTTGTTATTTAACGATGTCGATTTACTTTCCATTCCAGAACCCCCGGATAAAGAAAAAGAAGCAAAAAGTTGACTGCAACATTGGGAGAGATAAACCCAATTTCCTATCTCTGGAGCTTCTGGATGTGCTCGAAATAGGCGTTGAAACTAACCTGTTCCACTTCTAAAAGTCGCTTAAAGGCATCCCTGAAATCGCATCGACCGGTGGTGAAGACGCCGTGGCCGTATATGATGGCGGTTTTGAAGCGGATAAGCGGCGCGGGAAGGGTGGCGGCGATGCTGTGGGGGCCGGTGCCGCTTTCGCCCGGGATGATCGGAACACTGCCGGCAAACCGTTTTTGTTTGCATTTGGTGTGACAGTCGTTTCTGTCTGTGCATGTTTCACGCTGGTCGCATAAAAGGCTGGCAATAACGCTGAACCGGGGATGCCCGTGCAGGATGGCCCTGTGACCCGAATTACGGTAAACACTCTTGTGGGCCGGGTATTCGCTGGAGGCGGTAATAGCCGTACACCGGCTGTCGTCCAGGGCACAGGGGTCGATGCAGCCCTCCAGTTCGTCCAGACTGCTGGTGGTCTGGGAAATGTAAACCGTGTTTCCCAGGCGATAGGAAATGTTTCCAAAAAACGAATCCACCATTTTCTTCCCCACCGTTAACCGGCCCACTTCACAGATGGCCTGAACAGCTTCTTTTCCGCTCTCAAAGGGGCCCTGCATCAAGACTGGATGGGAACCAGCCGCTTCGAGGCAGGTCTGATAGTAAGTCTTACCTTGCATGACAAGTTCCGCCAGCAGGGCATCCCGGCGGCCGGCCCTGAGATCGTCGAAAAAATCCACAAAGGCTTTTACAAAAAGTGAGAAACAGACTGAGCTGAAAACGATATAGGCCTGCTCAGGGCTGACGGTTCCGTAGCTTATGACGCCCTGGCCCGGAATAATGGCGCATTTGCGCTTTTTAAGTACGCGGATGAGGTTTGCTGCGGATGGATCATCCACAACAGGCAGTTCATGCAGGAAGGTCCTGTTTTCGTTATCCTGTGGGCAAAGTATGTGTTGGCCGACCGGTATGCGATCTGCCAGGCGATTGATCAGGGAAAAATAGGGCTCGGCCGGCCGGGCAAACAATATGGCGGCCACATCCAGCCCGGCGACCACTTTTTCGAGGAGCACCTGCCGACGGTCGGGGCGGTTCCACATAATGTCGGCATCCAAACCGCCGATTAGAGGTCCCGGAGGGTCCACCAGACCCTGGGCAACCAGCTTGTCTGCGTATTTGTTAAGCAAATTCTCCATGCCTTACTCCCTACTGATTTCCGCCTTACGACCTCCGTTCCACTTTAGGTCGAGTTCTTCACATTTCTCTCGGGTAGGCAAGCCATCTTCGTTCAGCCCCCGTATGCGGTAGTAGTTGGAACGGGCTTGGAGAAAAGCGTCTCTGTCCAGGGGGGCAATACGCAGATCATCCCCCTGATACCCTGGCTCGAGAAAAAAACGTTGGGGCAGGTCGTCTTCCCTGGCGGAAAAACCATTCAGCGCATTCAGGATACGTTCCTGAAAATAGATGCGTTCACCTGTTTTCAAAAGGTCCTGGCCGGTGGTTAAAAGCCCGGTCACCCCGTAAAGGGCACGGGCATACTCTTCCAGGGAGGCGCCAAAGAAGATGAACTTGCAGGCCGTCAAGGAATCCACCACCGCATTTAAATCCTCGGCAATTTTGATGATGCGCGCTTTGCCGCTAAAGGTGAACCGATCGGTGGCCACGGGTTTGCGCAGGATTTCATGGGAGATGGGGTAGGCCCTCAGGTGACACCCTCCGCGGGTGGAAAGGGCATATCCCAGTGCCATGCCCAAGGCGCCCCGGGGATCGTAGGCCGGCAGTTCCAGCTTTTTGACCGACATGGAGGTTTCCGGCCGGCCGGTCTGGTCCGCATATCGGCTGGAGCCCATCTTGAGCTGTTGGCCGATGCCTTTGGAATAGGCGATATCCTCGAGCAGCGGGATGATCTCTTCCGGTTTCAAAGGGCGGTCTCTCAACTCGGCATGACAGGCCAGGGTGGCGCCGGCGGAGATGGTGTCCATGCCCAGATCGTTGCATATCCGATTGGCCTCCATCACCACGTCCATGTCCCTGTTTTCAAGCAGGGCATGAAAATGGCTCATGGTTTCGTACTCCGGCAGCACGCTTCCGTGCGAGTCCTTTTTTTTACAGAGGATGTGGCAGCCGCTACAGCCGGCCTTTTTGGAACCAAAAACCCTATTATACTGGAAGGCGTTCACACGTTCGGCGCCCTTAAAATGCGTTTTGCGGAAATTGTCCGTGGGCATCATGCGCCGGTTGTGGATCAGGTCGAACAGGGCGGCTGTCCCATAGTGGGTAAGGCCGAGGTCTCCCATCAGGATTGGCGCGGCTGCAGTAAGACGGAAGATTTCTTCGCGGGCCCTTTTGAGCTCAGTTTTATCGTAAACCGGGATGGTTCCGCTCCCGATAATTCTGAGAAAGCTAAAATTTTTTCGGGCCATGACCAGGCCCAGCCCACCGCGGCCGGCGGTAAAATGCCCGTCTATCATAATATTGGCAAAACGGACGCCGTTTTCGGCTGCTGGCCCGATGAGGGCGCAGGCACTTTTGTTTTGCATGCGTTGGAGGCGCTTGCTGATGGGGAGATTGAAAAAACGTTGGGCATCTTGAAAGGAGACGCGGCCCTCTTCTATGGTCACACCGGTCCATTGCCCGGCCCGGCCCTTTATCACGACAGCATCGTAGCCGGTCTTTTTAATCTGGAATCCAAGACGCCCCCCCACGGAGGCATCCCCCACGGTTCCGGTGAGGGGTGATCTCGAGGCAACCACCATGCGTCCGGAGGTGGGGGCAGGCGTGGCCACCAATGGACCGACTGCAAAAACCAGGGGCATTTCCGGGTGGTCCCAGGGTTTGGTAATGTGAGGCTGCAGGATCTGCCCGGCGATGCCCTTGCCGCCCAGGTGTTTGTGGTAATAGGCAGTCGCAGGGGACAGAACTATCGACTGTTTTTTACCTATATCGATTTCCAGGATTTTGCCGGTCCAGCCATACATACATTGCCTATACCCGATTTTTTTAAAAAAATATAGACCATCACCCATGTTCATTATATTAAGCACCATTAAAAGGTAAGAAACGATATTGATAATAAATGGCTCAATCTATCGATCTGTTCAGCACAAAAGGAGACAACAGGATGAAAGTGCTTGTACTAGGCGGTTGCGGGGCAGTCGGCAGCAATGCCGTGAAAACGTTGGTAAAGACGGACACCTTTTCAGAAGTTGTTATCGGTGATTTCAACATGGGAAAGGCACAAGCGATGGCGGCCCAGATGGGTAACAAACTGTCCGCCACGCAAATGGATGCGACCGACAGGGACAGCATCAGGAAAGCCATTGACGGTTGCGACCTGGTGGTAAATTGCGTCGGCCCCTTTTACAGCACCGTTGAAAATATATTGGAAACAGTCATAGAGACGGGCATCAATTACGTGGACGTATGCGACGACCCGGATGTGACGCTCAAGATCCTGGAACTGGACCAGAAGGCCAAAGATGCCGGCATTCTGGCATTGATCGGCATGGGGGCCTCTCCAGGTATCACCAACCTTTTGGGGAAACTGATCGCTGACGACTTCCTGGATGAGACGGATTCCATCGATATCTTCCACACCCACGGCGGTGAACCCATTGAAGGGGAAGGCGTCATCGGGCACCGCTTTCACTGTATGAGCATCGATATCCCCATGTATCTGGATGGGGAGTTGAAGTACGTGAAGTATTTTGAAGCGGACGGTATGGCGCTCAGGCAGGCGTTTGACTTCCCGGTGATCGGCAAGAATATCCCGGTCTTTCCCTATCCGCACCCGGAGCAGTTGACCATGCCGCAGCACATCAAGCTCAAACAGGTGACCAACAAAGGTTCTGTTCTGCCCATCTCCTACTATGAACTGACGTCGGAGTTGTGCCGGATGGGTTTTGCAGATGCTGAACCGCTGATGGTCAAGGGACAGGCCGTGACGCCTTATGATTTCGCAGTTGCCTATATCATCAGGGAACGCGAACGCATTCTCAAGGAAACGGAATTCGGTCCCCAAAGGGGCGCCATGAGCGTGGTCGTAAAGGGACGCAAGGCCGGAAAACAACAAGAATACAGGGTCCACACGGTCTCTTCGGACAAGGCGCTGGGTGAGGGCACCGGAATTCCGGCGGCTGTGGGGGCAATTCTGCTGGGGCAGGGAAAGTTGAAGGGCAAGGGCGTTCTTCCACCGGAAGCATGCGTCGACCCCAAGGAATTTATCGAGGTGGTCAAACCGCTGATGGACATGACCGAACAAAGTGACGGCAAAGCCCCTGACAGCAGCATTATTTTCGAGCATGTGGACGAGACGGGCAAGGTCACGGTGCTGGATTTCTAACTGGTGCTCATCATTGCCATGGCTGGGGTGGATGAGGGAAAAGAAAGGGAGCGCAAAAAGTGGGCAAAAAAGAAGGCTTCTATCCGGACTGGACGACCAGGGCGCCTGAAAAGGGTACCTACCGGTCTATATTCAAATGGGGTGCACCCGATCAGTTCAAACACCCCAATGCTGGTTTTTATGCTTTGTTGAAAGATGTGCTGGGATTGAGCGACGAAGATTTCAAGGAAAAGCGCAACCAGGGCAACAACCAGGTTCAATGTGATATCCCCATGGGCCTGACCGAGGACCAGGTGCAGCGCTTCAAAGAAATCGTGGGGCAGGACAATGCTGCCATGGACGATTATGCCCGTGTGAAATTCTCGCACGGTAAAACCGCAGAAGAGAACATGAAACTGAGGCGGGAGGTGGTTGGCAATGTGGTCGACCTGGTGGCGCATCCCAGGAACAAGAATGACGTCAGGCAGATTGTCGCCTATTGCCACTCGCAGAAGATACCCCTTTATACCCGTGGCGGCGGCTCCTCGGTCACCATGGGCCTTGCGAGCACCAGGGGGGGCATTTGCCTCGACATGAGCAGGCACATGCACAAGGTGCTGGAGATCAATGAAGCCAACCACACCGCCACTGTGGAACCGGGCATTCTCGGCCCTCAATATGAGCATGCCCTAAACAATGCGCCGGACCAGACAGGGGCAAAGCGGCGCTATACCTGCGGTCATTTTCCCCAGTCCTTCGAGTATTCATCCGTTGGCGGCTGGATCACCGCCCTGGGCTCGGGGCAGCAGTCAACGTACTATGGCGACATGTACGACCTTGTCGTCAGCCAGGAATACGTTACCCCGGCGGGCGAATTCAAAACGCTTGATTTTCCGGCCACGGCCACCGGACCCAAGGTGAATGACATCATGAAGGGCAGCGAGGGAACCTTCGGGGTCCTGGTGAGCGCAACCCTTAAAATTTTCCGGTACATGCCTGAAAACCGGCAGCGATTTGCCTTTGTTTTTCCCAGTTGGCACGCAGCCGTGGATGGAGCCCGGGAAGTATGCCAGGGAGAATTCGGGATGCCCTCGGTGTTCAGGATTTCCGACCCGGAGGAGACGGAGATCGCCATGCGGCTCTACGGGATCGACGGCACAATCATCGACAAAGGGATTACCCTGCGCGGATACAAACCCGGGAAGCGCTGCATCCTGGTCGGCCAGGCGGAGGGGGCCCTTTCCTATGCGAAAAATGTGAAAAAGAACATCAAGAAGGTGTGCCGGGCCCACAAAGCCATGTACATTGGCGGCTACCCCATGAAAAACTGGGAGCACGGCCGCTATGCAGATCCATACATGCGTGAAGACCTGGATGATTACGGCGTCATGGTCGATACGCTGGAGTCGGGTGTGACGTGGGATAACCTGCACAATCTGCACAAAGGCGTCAGGGAGTTTATCAAATCCAGGCCGAATACGGCCTGCATGACCCATTCCTCCCATTTTTATCCCCAGGGGACGAACCTCTATTTTATTTTCATCACGCGTATGGACAATATAGACGAATACCGTGAGTTCCAAAGCGGCATCATCGATAAGATAGCGATGCATGGCGGTTCCCTCAGCCACCATCACGGTGTGGGCAAAATGATCGGTCCCTGGATGGCAAAACACCTGGGAGACCAGCAGATGAACGTCCTCAAGGCCGTCAAGAATCATTTCGATCCCCACAATATCATGAATCCAGGAGGTACGCTGGGGTTTGATTAAACCCATTAGATTGGGATTGCTATTTGAAACGCTCACTTTAGGTAGAAATATTCCAGAGAGGTGAAGGGTGGGTTTTCAATTTACGCAACAGGAAAAGGCTTTCCAGGGAGAGGTCGAAGCGTTCCTGAAAACAGAGTTGCCTGAAGATTGGCCGAAAAAGGATGGAACAGATTTCCACAAAGGTACAAAGGGCACAAAGAGAGATTAAATATTTGACACGGATTTCACAGATCTATATTTATCCATGGAACGCATTCGCATGGTAAAATAGTCATGCCAAAAGTTACTAAAGGGTTGAAGCATGGATAATTCTGAAACATTCTCGCACGGCGACATCAGAATCGTGAACACCGGTTGCTGCCATGATTGCGGCGGGCGCTGCGTGTTGAAAGCGCATGTCAAAGACGGTCGGGTTATCCGCTTGGAAAGCGACACCGGTGAATACCCCCAGATTCGCGCCTGCATGCGGGGTCGCGCATATCGGCAACGGCTCTACTCGCCGGATCGCCTGCAACACCCTTTGCGGCGGGTGGGTAAAAAAGGTGCCGGTAAATTCGAGCGCGTTTCCTGGGATGACGCATTGAACGAGGTTGCCGGGAAGCTGCAGCATGTCAAAGAGACCTATGGCAACGCGTCCATTCTTCTTCTGGCCAGTGGCGGTAATCAGGGCATGCTGCACGGCCCCCTCCCGGTGGGCGCCATGCTCCAGGAGTTCGGCGGTTTTACCCGCACCTGGGGGATAGCGTCGTATGAAGGGGCCATGTATGCCTCCATGGCCACCTACGGGACCATACGCACCGGCAATTCAAGGGAAGACTTGCTCAACTCTAAAATGGTGATACTGTGGGGCTGGAACCCGGCGGTAACCATACAGGACCCGGGCACCAGCCTTATGCTCGCCAGGGTAAAGGAAAAAGGAGTCAAAATTGTGGTTGTCGACCCCCGGTATTCAGATTCAGCCGCAACCTTCGGTCAGCAATGGATCCCCATCCGGCCAGGCACCGACAGCGCCGTGCTGATCGCCATGGCCTACGTGATTTTGAAGGAGAATCTGCAGGACCAGGCCTTTATCGATAAGCACACCGTGGGCATTGAAAAATACAAGGATTATCTTTTTGGTGATGAGGACGGCATTCCAAAAACACCTCGATGGGCCGAGTCCATCAGTACGGTGCCCGCACAAGTCATCGCCGAACTGGCACGGGAGTATGCACAAAGCAAACCGGCCGCCCTGATCGCCGGGTGGGCGCCGGCCCGTGCGGCATTCGGCGAGCAGTATTCGAGAGCCGCCAACGTCCTGACGGCCATGACCGGTAACATCGGCGTCAGCGGCGGCTACGCGGCAGGTTTCATGCGGGCATACTCCAGTCGTGAATTCAGCCATAAAAAGGTGGTGGTGCGCCCGGATCAGGCAAAACCGAGAAGCACGGGCAACCCGGTAGAAGACGGGGCTTCGCCCAGAAAATATTCGCTTCACAAGCTTTACGGCGGCACCAACCCCAATGGGGCCCGCATACACAACGCCAAGGTGTTCGACGCCATTCTGCGGGGAAAGGCCGGTGGTTATCCGGCTGACATCAAACTGGGTTACGTGGTCGCCAGCAACTGCCTGAACCAGAATCCCAACACGCGCCGGGGCAAAGCCGCCCTGGAGGCCCTTGATTTTCTGGTCGTGCACGAACAGTTCATGACGCCCACGGCCCGATTTGCCGATATCGTTCTGCCCGTGAACACGTTTATGGAACGTAGCGACATCGCGCCCCCCTGGCTGGGGTCGCCTTACTATATCTATTTGAACAAGGCCGTGGATTCCCTGTATGAAGCCAAGTCGGATCTGGATATCTGCCGGGAGCTTGCTCCGAAACTGGGTATATCGCCCATGATGTTTGCCTTTACGGAAGATGAGATCCTGCAGGGCATTGCCGCCGGCCGGGATGATATCCCCGACTACGGGGTCATGAAGCGTGACGGGGTTTTGAAAATCAGGCTCGATGAACCAATGGTTTCATTTAAAGAACAGATTGAGGATCCCGGCCAGGCTTCCTTTCCGACATTGTCAGGCAAGATTGAAATCTACTGTGAACACCTGGCGGAAATGGGTGACCCGAGTGTACCGCCTGTGCCCAGGTATATGCCGCATGCGGAAAGCCATGATGCTTCCCTGGCAAAACAGTACCCCCTGCAGTTGATTACGCCCCACGACAAAAAACGGGCCCACTCCACCTGGTACAACGTGCCCTGGTGCAGCGAAATCGAGCCCCACGTGGTACGGATCAACCCGGTTGACGCCCGGGATCGCGGTATCCGAGATGATGACATGGTGGATTTGTTCAACGATCGGGGCCGGGTCCGCATCCGGGCCAGGGTGACCGAGCGAATCATGCCCGGCGTTTTGGAATTGACGCAGGGTGCCTGGTACGACCCGGATGAAGAAGGTGTCGATCTGGGGGGGTGCGCCAATGTGCTGACCCGGGATGACGCTTCTCCGGGCGGGGCCCACCCCATGAACAGCACGCTGGTTCAGGTGGAGGCCTTTTCGCAGGATTGATTTTTTTGGAGATGCCAATGACACAGATGGGATTCTATTTCAACCAGACCCGGTGCACGGGGTGCCACACCTGTCGTGTGGCCTGCAAAGACTGGCACGACCTTCAGTCCGAGGGGGTCAACTGGATGCAGATCAAGATTGTCGAGAAGGGAACCTTTCCCCATCTGTTCCTGGCCTTCATGGCCGTACCCTGCTACCAGTGCGAAACGCCGGCATGCATGGTCGCCTGCCCGGTTGACGCCATCTCCAAGAGAGCCTCGGACGGTATTGTGGTGGTGGACCCGGACACCTGCCTGGGCCGGGAAAAGTGTGCGAAAACCCCCTGTTTAAAGGCCTGCCGCAGCCGCGTTCCCCAGTTCGGGCCTGAAGACAACGCCAAAATGCAGAAATGCGATTTCTGCATGGAACGGCTTGATCAGGGCAAACAACCCATCTGCGTCGAGGCCTGCCCCATGTTTGCCCTGGAGATCGGCGCTCTCTCCGATTTGCGCCAAAAATACGGCAGCAGCCGGGAAGCACCGGGATTCAACCACTCCCTAAAGATTAAGCCTGCAGTGGTAATGACGCCCAAACCCGAGGTTTACAGCTGACATCCCAATACATACCTTAAGAAAATATTGAATTTTGATATAATTTTGTGATTATGTGTAGTTCCTTAAAATTTCCATTGTAGCGTTTGGTAAAAAACGTTTAGAAATCTAATTAATGAAAACCTTTAAAATGGACGTGACCTGTTGAAAAATAAGAGAGCTTATGTGATCGCCTGCGCTGTTCTGGCCCTGGACCTGAAGCAGATTGCCCGATCCCTGGGCATGGACCTGGGAACCCGGTACCTGCAGGCAGGGCTGCACGACAACCCCGATCTCCTCAGGCAAAAGCTGCAGGCCGCCATAGATGACATTTCCACTAAAGAAGACTGTGAGCGCATCATCATCGGTTATGGTGTATGCGGTAGAGGAACCGTGGGGGTCCACGCCAGGGGGATCCCCTTGGCCATACCCAAGGTCCACGATTGCATCGCGCTCTTTTTGGGCGGCGATGGTGCTTACAAACGCCAGTTTAAAAAGTATCCTGGCACTTACTATATTTCGGCAGGTTGGTATGAGGAGAAGACCGAGCCCATCTCCCAACAGGAAAAATCAGCCTTTTACGGGGACAGGCGGCTGCATTATGATGACCTGGTGGACACCTATGGAAAGGAAGCGGCCGATGAAACATTTCGGTTTCTGAACACCTGGCAAGACAATTACCAACGTGCGGTGTACATAGAAACCGGGGCGGCCATTTCTCCGAAATATGAAGACCGTGCCCGGGACATGGCCCGGGAATACGGCTGGAAGTACGAAAAAGTGGAGGGGGGGCAGGACCTTCTTGAGAAGCTGTTGATTGCCGGAGAAACCACGGATGAAATCCTCGTGGTTCCGCCGGAACACGTCATCACCTTTGATGCCGTTGAATCTACCCTGTCGGCCAATCCCATATGGTCGGAAAATGCTGACAGGGAGGATGAACCGCGCATCACCGTCTTCAGGGATGAAACAGAGGCCCAGGGGCAAGTACCCATAGCCCGGATCGGACTGGGCATAGACGCGGGCGGTACCTATACCGACACGGTGATATACGATCTCGAGCAGCGCACCACCCTTTGCAAAAGCAAGACCTTGACCACTAAATGGGATTTCACGGTAGGTATCGGAGCGGCTTTGACTGAGCTGGACCAGGCCTTGCTGCATCGCGTGGAGTTGGTGTCGCTGTCCACGACGCTGGCTACCAACGCGATTGTGGAAAATGAAGGGCAGAAGGTTGGTATGGTGATTCTGCCGCCTTACGGCCGCCTGAAAAAGGGGGAGATCCCCTACAATCCCAAAGTAGTCGCCAAGGGGCAGTTGGAGATAAACGGAACCGAAATCGAGCCGATTGACGAAATGGAAGTGGCGGAGCTTGTCCGCAGGATGGTCCGGGAGGAAAAGGTAAGGGCATTTGCCGTGTCTGGTTATGCCGGAGCCATCAACCCCGAGCATGAACTGGCAGTGAAGCGCATCATCATCCAGGAGACCGGACTGGCGGTGACCTGCGGGCATGAACTGTCGCGTATCCTGAATTTCAAAACCCGGGCCTACACCGCCATGCTGAATGCCAGGATCATCCCCAAGCTGGCGTCCCTCATTTCCGATCTTGGCCGGGTTATCGACAAACTGGGGATTGCAGCGCCCATCATGGTGGTAAAAGGGGATGGCACCCTGATGAGTGCCGGCATGGCCATGGACCGGCCGGTGGAAACCATTCTGTCCGGCCCTGCCGCCAGTGTGGCCGGCGCCCGGTATCTGACCGGTCTTGAAAATGCCATTGTTGTCGACATGGGGGGAACCACCACGGACACGGCGACCCTTTTGGACGGCAGTGTGAGTGTTTCCCAATCAGGGTCCAACGTGGGCGGGCATAAGACGCATGTCAAAGCCCTGGATATTCGCACGACAGGGCTTGGCGGCGACAGCCTTATTGCCTGGGAGGAAGGTCATTTTGTCATCGGTCCCAAAAGGGTCGCACCCATAGCGTGGCTGGGCGCCATGTATCCTGGGGCGATGCGGGCCATGGAAGTGGTGGGCAGTCATCTGAGCCGGTATGCCGTATCCACCAGCGGCCTTCAGATTCTGGCCCTGACGGGTAAGACGGACAGCATGGAATTTACCCCCCTGGAAGCAGAAATTGTCGATCTCTTGCGTGTCCGGCCACATTCCATTGAGGAACTGGTGGACAAAACCGGCGTTCTGTTTCCCCAGGCATTGCGGCTGCATCGTCTGGAAGAAAACTATACTGTCCAGCGCTGCGGGTTGACCCTCACGGACCTGTTGCATGTGACCGGCCGCTTTACCCGCTGGGACACGGAGGCGGCCCGGTTTTTCTGTGGCTTGTTTTCACGCCTGACGCACATGGAAACTTTGGATATGGCCCGGCACCTGCTGGACATGGGGGTCGCGCGCTTGACCCTGGAAATACTAAAAAAGCAGCTGGATGAAGAAACAGACTCCGACGGCCTGGAAAACTGCTCTGTCTGCCAGACCCTGGTCAACAACATGCTGGGCAACGGCAATGACCGTTATAGCGTTTCGATCACATTGAAGCAGCCTGTGGTAGGCATCGGGGCGCCTATTCATTTTTTTCTGCCGAAAATATCCAAGAACCTGGTTGCCGAAACGATCTTGCCGGAGAATGCGGACGTGGCCAATGCCATCGGCGCCATCACCAGCAATGTTCTGATTAAAAGGCATCTGCGCATCATCCCCAACCACGATGGTGGAGGCTTCCTCATCGACGGGTTGGCAGGTGCGTATCATTTTGAAAAGTTCCAGGAGGCTGACCAGTTTGCCCGGGAGGAGCTGGTGGTGCTGGTCCGTGAACAGGCTCGCCTGGCCGGTACCAGTTCGCGGGAAGTGGAGGTCGAAACCCACGACAACATCACCGCTGCAGCCGACGGGAAAAAGGTGTTTCTCAACCGGTCCATCAAAGCCAAACTCATGGGCAAGCCGGATTCCGCATTGCTGGTAGCAAACTGAATAGGGACAGAGGGTCAGAGGACGGAGGACAGAGGTCACCAGAGAACGGAGGACCGAAATTCGGACCACCAGAGGGCAGAAGCTTGTAGGGGCAGGTCTTGTGCCTGCCTATGTTAAACAGAACCCAGAGGCAAGAGATCTGATCTGAACATTGAAAAACAAATAAAGAAGACGGGCTGATAAAAAACTCAAAAAAGTGACAACTTTTTATCAGGACTTGACCTGCAGGGCTAAAGCCCTTGCCTACATGCCCATTCATCGAATTTACAATGTAGTGCAGGGATTTATCCCTGCTGGGAGCTGGTTGTATTTAGCCTATAGTTTCCAGGGTCAAACATCCAGAAAAGCCGGAGGGTATTTTGAGCGAACCAATCATTACCGCTGTGAAGGCCATCGAGATCATCGACAACCGGGCTATGCCAACCGTGCGGGCCTACGCCTGCGTGGACAATGCACATTGGGGCTGGGCGGACGTCCCCTGTGGCTCCTCCACCGGGTCCTACGAGGCCCGGGAGCTTCGGGATGGAGGGCAGCGCTATCATGGCAAGGGCGTTCGCAGGGCCATTGAAAATATCCACGCCTCCATTGCGCCCGGACTCGAAGGGCTGGGTGCAGCAGACCAGCATGCCATCGACAAAGCCATGCTGGATATGGACGGCACGCCAGATAAATCACGTCTTGGGGCAAATGCCATCCTGGGGGTATCCCTGGCTGTTGCCAGGGCAGCAGCCCTTGCCGCTGGAAAACCGCTTTTTCACCACCTCAACCGCCAGGGAAGCGTGCTGCCGGTACCCCAGGCATGTCTGATCAATGGCGGCATGCATGCCGGCAACGACCTGGATATTCAGGAATACTGTGTTATGCCCGTGGGTGCGGACAGCTTTTCCCAGGCTGTGCGCATGCTCAGCGAAATTTTTGTGGTGCTGAAAGACCAGCTTGCAAGCAAGCTCGGGCGGTCTGCCATCAACAGCAGCGAGGACGGCGGGTTTGCCCCTCCTTTTGATACTTCGGAACAGGCACTGGATGTGCTCATGGAAGCGGTTGCCGCAGCCGGGTATGGCGATAGCGTGGTGCTGGGGCTCGATTTGGCAGCCACTGGATTTTTCGACCCTGCCACAGGCCATTACACCTTCGAAGGCCGCAGCCTTTCCCCCCAAGACATGCGAGAATATGTGGAAAACCTGGTGAAGCAGTTTCCAGCTGTCGTGTCCATCGAGGATCCTTTGATGGAGGATGATTTTGACGGATTTGCCCTTCTTACCGAGGCTCTGCCGGATGTCATGGTCATCGGCGATGACATTTTTGCCACCAACAAGGGTAGAATAGAGCAAGGGTATGCCGCCAAAGCCGCCAATGCGGTCTTGTGCAAAGTCAATCAGATCGGCACCCTGAGCGAAGCCATGGATACGGCGCAGTTTGCCCGGGAAAAGGGCTATGGTGTAGTGGTGTCCGAACGATCCGGTGAAACCGAAGACGCCATCCTGGCGGACATCAGCGTGGCCTTGAACGCCGGCTTGTTTAAAACCGGCGGCATGCGCGGCAGCGACAGGGGCGCCAAATACAACCGGTTCATTGAAATCGAATTGGAACTGGGCCGGGAGGCTCGCTATGCCGGGCGGGACTTCAGAAATCCGATGGCAGCATAAAGGTAGTGTTAGTGCATGGAGCAAGTTAGAAAAAGTGACAACTGTTAACCAGGACTTGTCCGAGGGCTAGCGACTACTGACTACTTGTTTTGTAAAGCTATTCGGCCCTGACAAATTCCTGCCTGCCAATGGAGACCTATTTCTATGATAAAAAATAAAGAAGCCCTTCTATCCCACGGCCACAGGGAAGCCCGGGAAAAAGCCCTGGACATCGTGACCCATGCATTGCAGGCTTGCGACCCCTTAAAGGCGACCAAACGTTTTGTCAGCGTCGATGACAGCCGCCTGTCGGTGGGAGACCAGGTTATCGACCTCGACCGCTTCAGGCGCATCTTTGTTATCGGGGCCGGCAAGGCAACTTTTCTGCAGGCTATGGCATTGGAAGAAATCCTTGGAGACCGCATCACCGGCGGCTTGGTGGTGGTGAAAGACGGGCAAAAAGGACCTCTAAAGCGGATCCCCATTAAGGAGGCCGCCCACCCGGTACCCGACCAACGAAGTTTCGATGCATGCCGGGAGATCCTGGAGATTGCGGATGGGGCGGGGCCCGACGATCTGGTCATCTGCGCCATGTCCGGCGGCATATCCTCCCTGTGCATTCAACCCGTAGAAGGAATCTCCCTGGCCGATAAAATTGAGGTCAACCGGCTCATGGTCCACTCCGGGGCGGATGTCACCGAGATCATGTCAGTGCGCCGTCACCTGTCGCGCGTCAAAGGGGGGCGATTGGCAGAAAGGATAAAGCCGGCCGTGGCCGTGGCGCTCACCGTATCAGATGCCATCGGCGACCCCATCGAGTGGAACACGGACTGGACGAGTCCTGATTCATCCACATTCGAGGATGCCGTGCGGATCCTGAAGAAATATGCCGTGTGGGATATGTGCCCGAATGCGGTAAAGGACTATTTCACCACCTTTGATGCAGCCAAAGAGACGCCTAAATCCCTTGAGAACTGCGAAATCTACACCCAGATGACCGTCCGCATTAAGGATCTGTGGGAGGCCGCCATCCAACGTGCATCCGAGATCGGACTGACGCCGCATCTTCTCACAACAACGCTCTGCGGCGAAAGCCGGGAAGTGGGCCGGACGCTCGCTGCCATTGCTACCGAGTCGACCGCCACTGGAAATCCGTTCCAACCGCCCTGTGCCCTGATTGCATCCGGTGAAACCGCTGTCAGGATGATAGGGGATAAAAAAGGGCTGGGCGGCGCCAATCAGGAACTGGCGGCTGGTGCGGCTTTGAACCTGCAAGGCCGCCACATCATTGCCGTCTGTGCCCTGGACACGGATGGCACGGACGGCCCCACGCCCCTGGCCGGGGCGCTGACGGATTACTCCACCGTCTCACGGGCCGCGCAAAAAGGGCGTGACGTGTATAACGTTCTTCTGGAGCACGATATTACGCCCCTTTTGATGGACCTCGACGATGCCGTGGACACCGGGTCAACCGGGACCAATGTCAATGACCTGGTGGTGATGGTGGTATTATAAATGGGTATTAAGGTAAACGGTATAAGGTACAAGGTGGCCGTACGCTATTAACGGATAGCACTCCTTTTTACAATGCTATATTCCCTGGTGTTGAATTTCGGGTGTTAGATAACGGAGGGCAGAAGGCGTGTAGGGGCTGGCCTTGTGCCTGCCCGTAATGAACAGAGCCAAAGATGTTAGAGGTCGGAGCTACAGAAAACGGAAGCAGGGCTGAAGCCCTGGACTACATGCCCATTCATCGAATTCACAATGTAGTGCAGGGTTTTAACCCTGCTGGGAAGCAATAGGGCACTTAAACCCCAACCCGACACCAGGAAAGATAGCGTTTGTCTCATTCTATGGTGTACAGTAGCCCTGCTTTCTGACCGTCTCCAATGTCTCGCATCTTCCCAGGTCACAAGCCTTGCGAAGGTCTGAGCACGCCCAGTCAAGTTCACCCTTCTGGAGCCAGGCCACACCCAGCGTGCTGTAGGCGGCAATATTCTGCGGATCTATTTTCAGGACCCTGTCGCAGTCCCTGATGGCACGGTCGACCTCACCTTTCTCCAGCCAGACAAGTGCCCTGATGTTGTAGGCTTCGGTATGCAGGGGGTTTATTTTTACAGCGCTTGTACAGTCTGCAATGGCCAGATCATATTTTTCCTGGCGGTAATGAACGACCCCCCTGTAGTAGTAAGCCGATACAAGTTGCGGGTCGAGCCTCAATGCCTTGCCGAAATAGACTTTTGCCTGCTCGAGCTGCTCTTTTTTGTAAAGCGCGAATCCCTGTTGATAGAAGGTCTCGGCATCGCCGTTCTCCGCTTCCATATCGTGCTCTGTTTGCTCTGTTGCAGACTGTTGATCATTCAGTTGAATTGTGTATTGTTGGGAATCCAGGCGCCAGAGAAAATAGTCCCCATCCGGTGATAGGGTGAATTCCATCCGTTCGAGCACATCAATGGCTTCAATGGCCTCGGAGCCGAACAACAGCAATTCCCGTTGGCCGGCCTTGTCATCTATCCAAATGGCGTTCGGTGTCAGGATGATCTGATGCCCGCCGTCAGACGCATACAAGCGCACATCCGCATTGGTGACAAAAAAATCAAACCCCTCCTGTTCTTTGAAACGGGCCCCGAATTCTCTTGCCTGGGTCATTGTGGGGAAAAGGCCGACTTTCAGCCGTACCCAGTTGGTTCCTTTGACCTCGGTTTTAAAAAAATAGACAAGATAGCCTTTTGCTTTCAGCCGTTCATAAATGGTGAGCACTTTTTCAAAGTGGGTCATAGGGATGGATGTGAACTGGATGGAATAGTATTGGCCTTGCTCGGGCAATACAGCAGGTATTGCAGGCACAGCCAGCAAACAGTATACAACCATCGATAATATGGTGAGTCGCCCTCTCATGCAACCCTCGTTCAATGGCCTTGAGTGGCAATACTTACCGCTTGTGATTTTGCTATATCTCTCCTGTCGATGGCATTGCGATGAATTATTGCTGGTGGTTTTATTTTGCTGGCCTCAAAGGCTTCGAGCACTCTCTCCGTGATATCCGATATGAGAGCAGCCTCGAACTTAATGTCCAAAACATAGATTTTGAGCCTCAACCGGACAGCAACATAAGGATCTATGACCACTTGGGACACCCTGACAACAACCGGTTTGGGCAGGTACACGTATCGGCTGGTAGCCGAGGCTTCTCGAACAATAGCCTTAGCCACTTTAATATCCTGATCAATTCCGATGTGGAAATCGACCACGACCTGCATGTCTAGGTTTCCATAATTCCCACAAGAGGTGATTTGATTCAAAAACATATTATTGGGGATGGTGACCGTGTTGTCATCCATTGTCTGCAGTTTGACCGAACGCAGGCCGATGGTGGTGATATCACCATATTGCCCACCGAAACTGACCCGATCGCCTACCTGGAAGGGCCGGTCGATCATAATCATGCCGCCGGCCACAATGGAAGCCACTAGGTCTTTGAGAGCAAAACCCATGGCTACGGCTGCCGTACCGCCAATGATCGCTAGAACCTCTTTACTTATCTTAAAGCTCATCAACGTTACAACGACAATGGTTGTAATATAGATAAAAAAATGGAAAAAAGCGCTCAGCTTTTGAAACAGTAAGCGACGTTCGGCGAACATTCCCCCCAGTTTTTCCACTAAACTTTCCACAAAGTGCAGCAGTAGCCAGGCACTGAAAACGGTGGCAACAGAGGCCAATACACCTCCCCAGCGGATCATGTGTGTAAGGGTGGAGAATGTTTCCAATTCGTCGGGAGACTGGGCTGCCAAAGATATTGTTGGCCACCAACCAATCATCGATATCCACAATACAGCCAAGCTCCCCAAGCGGATGTGTCTCATTGTAATTGTCCTTCCTATGTTTTACGAACGAGTAAATTTTGACGAGTCAGGACCATCATAATGCTCCTGAACCAACTCCAGTTCAGGCGATATTTATCATTGACTAATTCTATCCACCCAAGGTTTTGAGATAGTGTCAATGCTGCAGCCACTTCATCAGGCTGCAGTCGCAAGCTGTCGATGATTTGTTCCTCACTCGCTATTCCCGACTGGGCAATGACACGCAGGGTCAACAGAACGGTCATGCTTACGCTATCCAATTCTCCGGATTCGGGAAGCTGCGGTAAAGTAACTTTGATGGTTCCGCCAGGCAAAGCTCGTAGGGAGTCAGCCCATAAGTATAGGGATACTAAAGGGTTGCCGTCAGAAGCATTCCACAGTATCCGATAGTAACCGAATCGATTACGGTCTTCCATTGTTTCATGTTCGACATCTTCAAATTGACGTGGTAAAACCAGTTCGCTGAAATCAGGTTCAATGCCGGCATGGTTTGATCGCAATTCGATCAGCGCCCTAATTTCTTCCTCAGACCAGAGGGGCATCTTGATTACCCCGCTCAAAAAAAGAGTGCTGTCTCGTACACGGGAGATATACTGCCAAGCTGCCCAGTCCAAAGTGAAGAACCAGAATACAGGCGCTTCAACTGCCCGAACCATATCGGCTACCCGATCCATGTCCTGCTGTCCTCCAAAGGTGGGTCGGGAGAGAAGATGAATGTTGTCAACTGTGATAATATCTATTTTTTTCTCAATCAGTGTCTGGGAAAAGATTTCCGGAGTGGGATCCGGTGTCCTCAATCCCAATGCATCAGCAAAAACGTTATTGAATGCATCTATGTTTCCATTGGGGCAGCTGAAGCTCAACACCCGGCCCTGTTGCCGTTCGGCCAGCCTTTTGAGCAGAAAGCTTTTGCCTCCACCGTGCTCAACGACTATTAACGCACTGCCCTTGGATCCACCTTCCACCAGTTCAATCATCTGCTTTAGTGTGTCCTGACCGACCGATTCGACCGTTCCGCCATCATCATCAAAAAGCAGATTACGTTTATCAGCAGAAATCGGTTTTCCTTGAATTTCCATCGGCTCTTTCTCGCTGACGCGTATGGCTTCAATTCTTATCAAATTGGCAATGATATAGCGCCCTGCCTCAAATTTTGTAATCATCCTCAACAGTAGCTGCCGCAGGCCATTCATTATCAAGTATACAGCACCAACTGCAGCTCCGAAGAATCCTGCCAGGCCTTTTTTGTGCTCTAAAAGTTTCTTGACAAAAGCGGATGGGAGCATGATTTTATCCAGTTTTAAATAGATCTCCCTTCGCCACCAAAGAACTAACAGGAATAGTACAGGCAGTGCTATCAGTTTTGAAAAAAGCCAGACCCATGCATAAATAGTCCCTTTGCCGGCCAAGTCCTCGGCGATCCCAAGTCCCAAGGCAACCAATAATGCCCAGGAGGCAAAAAGCCAGAAGGAACGCAGTCTCAACTTGGCATTGCCGCTTCTAAGACCTGCCGCTCCGCGTGTAGCCATGGCGTCCACTATCAATACTACGAACCAGGTGATCAGGATCAACCTGGCATTGGTCCAGAGCAGGTCAAAGATGATTTGCATTCTGGCTGTTCTGATAGTGCCCAGCAATGAATAAAGCAGGAGAGCCCACTCCACCGGGCTGCGCACACGGTTTACATACCAGAGATTTTTTGCCGTCCAGCTGTGTATCCATTTTCTGGGTTTGATTTCCAAAACAGTAGTACGCAGCTTTGGGATTCCCTTCTTAGCCCAGCGGCGCCACCAGTAAAAGATAAAAAAGGCTATGGTCAGCTGGAAAAATATTAAAATGATAGGTATGGGTGCACTCATGACATTGTCTAACGTTTTACGGCCCGTTCGGGGCAGAAGATGCTGACGAACACGAAGCATGAGCACGAAATAATCGATTTCTTTTTTGAACGCCTTTACGCCTTCGATGCCGGTGCCGGTGATTGTTTTTCTTAATGAAGGAGAAACCGATGGCAATATATCAATGCGCAGTTTGTAAAGGGTAGCCAAAACCGAGGATTGCTGTTCTACGGTACGCAAGGGACTGGCATTGACATCGTTTTGCAGTGTAGAGGGGGGCGGTTTTTGGGGCTGCGTCTGATCTGAAGTAACTGCATCTGGATCCACGGTATTTTTCTGAAACACTGCTTTGTCGTCCGGGGGGTGATACACTCTCAGGACCCTTAACGTCGCATTTAGCTGGCTAAGGAGTTCATCGAACGCATCATCTATTTGTTGGAAAAAATTGTCTATCTCCTCCTGTTCGACCGAATTTTCGCGGATACCGGTGATGATTTTATCATAGTGTTCAGCCCATTTTTCAGCCGCGTCCGGGATGGGAGACTCATTTTGATCAGTCGGTTCTGGCATGGGTGTCTCAGGAGATTGATCCAGCTGGGTATTGGCAATATCTTGAGAAGCATCTGATGAATCCTTCATTTGGGTGGAGATGCTGGTATCCGTTTGACCTAGGGCCGGCAGCCACCATGCAAAGAGCAGCAGGGCAGTCATTGTTAAAACCATGGATAAACAACAAGACCTGTTGGGGAGCGTTATGGACGGTTTGAGCATTTTACGCCTCTATGGTTTAGGGAATGGTTGCGTCGCCAATATAGCATGAATGAAAAAGTAAATGAAGCGGCGATCCTTAAAATCATTATTTGACCAATAAATCTAAAAATCATATCATGGACGCTCTTAAAGGGGACGTTTAAGGTTGATCCTAAAAGATGGAAAACTGAAGGAGTTGGGCCATGATATCGGTTCCAGGATATCGCATCGAAGATGAGCTGTATCAAAGTTCCAGGCACACCTATTACCGGGGAGCCCGGGCGGAAAGCGGTGAAAAAGTCATTATCAAGTCAAACCGCTCTATAAATCCCCCGCTGAAGGATATTTCGCAGATCAGGCATGAGTATAGGATGTTGAAGCAATTGAACATCGAAGGCGTCATCCCGCTCCAGGCCAAGGTGAAACACACCCACGGGTTGGCCCTGATCGCAGGACATTTTGAGGCAACGCCTCTGACTGAAGTGCTTAGGGGTGAAAAAATAGAAGTAGTCGAGGCCCTGCAGATAGCCCTGTCTTTGATCAAGACGATTGGTGCCCTGCACCAGCACAACATCATTCACAAGGATATCCAGCCGGAAAACATCTTTGTGGACAAGGATTATCAATCAACGTGGGTGGTGGACTTCAGCGTGGCCTCCTTCCTTCCCAAGGAGGTGCCGAACATCCGGCATGTAGGGGCTATTGAAGGAAACCTGGCTTACATATCCCCGGAGCAGACCGGTCGGATGAATCGGCCGGTCGATTATCGCACAGATTTTTACTCCCTGGGTATGACCATGTACGAAATGCTCACCGGGAGCGTGCCGTTCAATGTTGAAGATCCCCTCCAGATGGTGCACAGCCATCTGGCGAAACAGCCGCTTCCCCCGCACCAGATCGACAGCAAGGTCCCCAACGTGGTGTCCGAAATCGTGCTCAAACTTTTATCAAAAAATGCGGAGGAAAGGTATCAGAGTACGGTGGGTATCCGCCTCGACCTTGAAATCTGCATAAGGCAATTGATCGACACCGGATTTGTGGAGCGCTTTACCATTGGGGAAAACGACCGGGCCGAGAAATTCCAGATCTCCCAGAAGCTTTACGGTCGTGAGACTGAACTCGAAATTCTGTTGAGATGTTTCAGTGGAGCCAGTCAAGGTGCGTTTGAATTTCTGACCATCTCCGGATATTCGGGCATTGGCAAAACATCGCTGGTGCGGGAGCTTTATAAACCGGTTACCCGTGAAAGGGGATATTTCATCACCGGAAAGTTTGACAAATTCCATAAAAACACACCCTACAGTGCTTTGGTATCTGCTTTTGAGGAGTTGATCGGCCAGATATTGACGGAAAGCGATCACCGTCTGGAACAATGGCGAGAGCGGGTCCGGGAAGCATTGGGCACCAACAGCCAGGTCATCACCGAGGTCATCCCCCATGTGGAAAAATTGATCGGCCCCCAGCCGACTGCCAAGCCATTGGGGGGCGAAGAAACCCAGAGAAGGTTCAACAGGAATTTTCTGAATTTTTTAGGCGCCTTCTGTTCACCGGACCACCCGCTGGTAATTTTTCTGGATGATTTGCAGTGGATCGATCCGGCCACGCTCGAATTGATCGATCTCATGCTGAGGAGCGAGGAGCTTCACCATCTATTGCTCATTGGCGCTTACCGGGACAATGAAGTGACGCCGGCCCATCCGTTGATGATCTCGCTGACATCGTTTCAAGAGAAAAACTACGCCTGCCACAACATCTCACTGGCGCCATTGGAGCGTGAATCGGTTTCCATAATGATCGCCGACAGCATGCAGAGTACGGCAATCAAAATCCAGCCGCTGGCGAGCATCGTGTTCTCTAAAACCCATGGGAATCCATTTTTTGTCAACCAGTTTCTGAACATGTTGTACCAGGAAAAGATCATCCGGCTCGGGCGGGACGGAAGGGGATGGGAGTGGGTGGCTTCGGAGATCAAAACGTTGGATATAACCGACAACGTCATCGATCTGCTGATATACAGGCTCAAGCGCCTGCCTTCGGAAACTCAGCATGCGATACGGATGGCTGCCTGCATCGGGTTCCAGTTCGATATGAAAACACTGAGCCTGATTACAAGCCGTTTCCCCGGGCAAACCCTTGAACGTCTGAAACCGGCGATACAGGAAGAGATGATTGTGCCGGCTCCAGCCACTGAAGATCTCATCCAATTGACGGTTTATGACTCACAGGAGAATGCCTGGTTCCGCTTTCAACATGACCGCATTCAGCAGGCTGCCTACAGCCTGGTCGCTGAAGATGATAGGAAACCGATTCATTTTGCCATCGGAAAAATTTTCCTGGAGAGCATACCCCAAGAAAAAATCGAGGAAAATGTGTTCGATGTTCTCAGTCATTTGAATTTTGCGGCAGAAATCATAGCATCGCCGGAGGAGCGGATTCAGCTGGCCGAATTGAATATGAAAGCCGGTTTGAAAGCCATCTCTTCGGCGGCCTTCGAACCGGCATATACCTATCTTAAAGTTGGGTTGGACCTTCTGCCGGATCCAGCCTGGCAGACACACTACGCGCTGGCATTGGGGCTGCACCAGGCGTGTATCGAAGCCGCACGCTTGACCGGCCGGTTTGAAGAAATGGAGTACCTGTTTCAGGAGTTAGGTCAGTATGCCAAGACCCCGCTCGATGCTGGAGATGCCTACAAGAGCAGCATCAGGGCCTGCATGATGCAGAACAAGCTGACCGAGGCTATCGATACTGCCCGGGAAATATTGAACGTCCTGGGAGAGGAATTACCGGAAACGCTGTCCCAAGAGGAAATCATATCGGTTCTTGAAGAGACCATCATACTGGTGGGGAAAGGGCCGATAGAAGATTTGCTGGAATTGCCGAAGATGGAGGACCCCGGTAAACTGATGGCGATGAAGATCATGTCGGAAGTGGTATCTGCCGTCTTCATCGGGGCGCCGCGCATTTTTCCGCACCTTGTCTGCAAGCAGGTTAGCCTGTCTTATAACTACGGCAACACGGCAGCCTCGGCTTTTGCCTATGCAGCTTTGGGCGCAATACTCTGCAGGTTGTTTGAAGATATAGAAAAGGGATATCGTCTCGGAAATCTGGCTGTCTCTTTAGTACGGAAGCTCGATGCAATTGAGGTGGAAGCCAAAGTCTATCATGCGGTCAGCGGCTACATCAACCACTACAAAGAGCCCATAAGGGCAACCATGGAATTGGCCCTCAAGGGGTATCGATCAGCCATGGAATCCGGTGACTTCGAATTTGCCGGCTATAACGGGTACAGCTATAACAAACATGCTTTACTTTCAGGCAGCAACTTGAGCATAGCCGAAAAGGAGATGGCCGGGTTCAGCGCCACCATAAAACATTTCAAACAGGAGACGCCTTTCCGTTTTAATGAAATATTTCACCAAACCGCTTTGAATCTTATGGGGCGCAGCGATGATCCGGTCGCACTGGTGGGAGAGGCATATGATGAGCACGAGATGCTGCCGGTCCATGAAGCGGCCAATGACCGCCTGGCCATCATATATTTCAGATTTTCCAAATTGATGCTCTGTACATATTTCTGCCGTTTCCCGGAGGGGCTTGGATATGCCGAACTGCTGGAAGGCGAACTGCAGCAACTGCCCGGCGGTCCCATGGCGTATTCTCTTTTTTATTATTTTGACTCACTGGTCAGGCTCGCTCTTTTTGATGAATATGATGAAAACAAACGAAAAGCTTGCCTGGAGAGGGTATCCAAAAATCAGAAAAAACTGAAGTGTTGGGGTGAACACGCGCCTGACAACTATGCGCAAAAATATCATCTGGTCGAAGCGGAGCTTTGCCGGGTACAAGGGCGGAAAGAACAGGCCATTGCCCATTTTGACGAGGCCATTGCGCTGGCCCGAACCAGTGAATTTAACAATGATGAAGCCCTGGCACATGAATCCGCGGCCCGATACTGGCTGAATATCGGGCGGCGCCAATTTGCCAAACCCTTTTTGCGGAAGGCCTGCCTGGCCTATATGCGCTGGGGTGCAACGGCCAAGGCAGCTCAGTTGAATGAAATGTTTCCCATGCTTCTCAGGGAAGAGCGCCTGGAAAAGGTCATGCCGGAAGAGTCGGTCTATTCTGACGACCTGCCGGTCATGGGCAGCGGTTCGACCCGGCTCGACATGGCGACCATCATCAAGGCCAACCAGGTTATTTCAAGTGAAATTCTGTTGGACAAACTCCTGGTCAGGCTGATGAAGCACAGTATCGAGAATGCAGGCGCGGAGAGGGGATCGCTCATTCTCATCATAAAGGATGAACCGGTGATCGCCGTCCAGGGCGACACCAAAGGTGATTCAATCATTTTCGACCCTTTTGTTGCGCTGGACCAGGGAAAAAATCTTTCTCCAGCCATTGTCAAG
>JBDLJD010000042.1:0-28432 GCA_039714495.1 Thermodesulfobacteriota bacterium | reverse complement strand
TGTGGGCAAATCCAGGAAATGGTGCTATCGGTATGATATTGGGTATTATTACAGTACATTATCTATTATTTGTCATATTGTTTATGCAACCTTGGGGTTAAATAGCACATCTTATAGTTAAATCAGAAGGAGGCAACCATGGCTGATAAACTGTGGCACAAGTGCTATGCACCGGGCGTTCCCAAAAGTATCGACTACGAGAAGATGACCATTTCCGAAGGCCTGACGTGCTCGGCTGAAAGGTTTCCGGACCGGACGGCGCTCAACTACATGGGCAAGCGTATCAACTATAAAGCCCTCAATGACATGGTCAACCAATTTGCCCGGGCGCTCAAGCAGATGGGCATCAAACCAGGTGACAAGGTGGGGGTCAGTCTGCCCAACATTCCCCAGGTAATCATATCCAATCTGGCCATCTTCCGCATCGGGGCCGTAAGCGTTCAGAACAACCCGCTCTACACCGAGAGAGAGCTGGCCTACCAGCTCGATGACTCTGACTCCAGAATCATCATTACCCTCTCTCTATTAATACCCCGCATGCAAAAGATTAAATCCCAGACGAAGCTGGAAAAGATCATCGGATGCCACATTCATTCATTTCTGCCCTTTCCCAAGAAGCAGCTTTTTCCGTTTGTGAAAAAGGAGATGTATAAGAAGGTAGAGCCAGGGGACGATGTTCTGGCCTTTGACGACCTGTTGAGCCGGTATCCAGCTGACCCCGTGGCAGACGAGAGCAAGTGGGAGGAGATGGGCGCCATTCTTTACACCGGCGGTACCACCGGCGTCGGCAAGGGGGTCATGCTGAGCCATGCCCACATGAGCGCCAATGTGCAGCAGTTCATGGCCTGGTTTCCGGATCTCGAACCCGGCGAGGAACGCCTGGTAGGTAATTTCCCCGTATTTCACACGGCAGGCTTTTCAGCCGTCCAAAACATGATCACCTGGCAGGCTTGGGAAAACATCATGGTGCCCAGGCCGGATCCCCAAATCAATTTGGAAATCCTGAAGAAGTACAACCCCACCTTTTTGCCCGGGGTGCCGACTATTTTCGTGGGTCTGTTGGCTGAGCCGGGTTTTAGAAAACTCGATTTTTCCAATATCAAGGGATTTTTCAGTGGCGCAGCCCCCCTGGCGGCCGACACCATCCGGGACCTGAAGGAGATTACCGGCGCCACCATGTGCGAGATCTACGGATCCACCGAGGCCGGTCCTTTTTTGACCGTGACACCGTGGGGCGGAGAGGTCAAACCCGGGACCGTCGGGATCCCTCTGCCCGACACGGACGTTAGAATAGTGGACATCGAAACCGGTGAAAAGGAACTGCCCGCGGGCGAGCACGGCGAGATCGTTATGAAGGGCCCGCAGATCATGATGGGGTACTACAAAAAGCCCGAGGCAACCGCAGAGGTACTCAAGGACGGCTGGTTTTACTCCGGTGACATCGGCTGCTTCGACGAAGACGGCTACCTCAGCATCACCGACCGCAAAAAGGACATGATCATCGCGGGCGGCTACAATATCTATCCTGTGGAACTGGACAATGTTCTCTTTGACCACCCCAAAATCCTGGAAGCCTGTACGGTCGGGGTGAAGGATGAATACCGGGGTGAAACAGTAAAGGCCTTTATCGTGATCAAGGAAGGGGAGAGCCTGACCGAGGGAGAGGTGACAGCCTATTGTAAGGAAAACCTGGCCGCCTACAAGGTCCCTAAGATCATTGTTTTCATCGATGAGCTGCCCAAAAGCGCAGTGGGCAAGATTTTGCGCCGCAAACTCAAGGAGATGGAGGAAGCCAAACAGTAGATCCAGAGGACGGAAGACAGAGTGTCGGAGATCTGACCATTAACAAGCAACCATTATTAATTTTAACAACAGGTTAATTGATAGCAGTGGAAGAAAGGCAAAAAAAACGAAGTAGATGGCAGAAGATAGTACTGGGTGTGATGCTGCTGGCAGTGGTTGGCCTGGTTGTCGCGCTTTTGAACATCGACAGCATTGCCCGTATTCAGATCAACAAGGCCTTGGACCGCTACCTTGTTGCTGGTGGTGAAGTTGAGAAGGTCGATATCCGGTTAACAAAGGGGAGCATAGCGCTAAGAAAGCTAACGTTGCATCCGCCGCCAAATTTTGGCGAGCATCCCCCGCTGGCATGGGATGAATTGATAGTGGATATTGCCCCTTTTTCCATATTCAGCGGTAAAATCGTCGTTGAGCAGATCGGGATGAAAGGGCTGGCGCTTACGGTCGTACGCGACAAAAACGGGGATCTCAACATTCTTCAGATGATGCCACCGGACGCAACCGGTCCCCCATCCACTAACAATCAGAGTGAGCCCGACCCGCCGTGGATTCCGGTCATCCATATCAATGCCACCATGGTGGAGGACTTGTCCCTGCTTTTGCTTGATCAGATGACGGGTGAACAGTGGTCTGCCGGCCTGCACTTGGATCTGAAAGTAGTCGGTCTGCAGCTCAACGATATCATGGCCCAGGATATTCATGCGGGCCCGGTCGACATGTCCGTAACTGAAATCAAATTTGATCAGCTGCCCGGGTTCGGCCGGGACCCCATGATGGCGGCCGGGGCATTCCAGTTGACTACCGGGGGGTTCGATCTCAATACGTCCGAGGTTTCTCTAAGCAAGGTCAGCCTGGACACGCTGTCGGTTTCTGTGGAGCGCAATGTAGACCGCGAGGTCAACCTGATCAAACTGGCGGAATCGTGGTTACCGGTTTCAGCCGAAGGTGGCGGAAACAAGCAGGGATCGTCCTTACCAACAACCGATCCGTCAGGTTCAGGTTTTAAACTGCCAACCGTGGTTGTGGACAACATCGAGCTGAAAACCATCAGCGCCCAGCTGCTGGACAGCATGGAAGGCCAACTCTGGCGGGCCGGGTTCGACGGCTTGGACATCCGGGTAACTGGCGTTGAGGTGGGAGATCTGGCGGAGCAGGCCATTGCCCTGGCCTCCTTAGATCTAAACTTGAAAGGAATGGCCGTGGATCAGCCACCCGGTTTCAGCGAGACGCCGCTGTTGTCCATGGGGAGCTTCAAGCTGGCCTCCCAGGGGATTGACCTGGGTGCATCCAGGGCTTCCATTTCCGATGTCATCCTGGACGGGCTGTCAATTTCTGTAGAGCGCAACGCGAGTGACGAGGTAAACCTGCTTAATCTCAAGGAAGCGTGGTTGCCGGCTTCAGTTGAAGCCAGCGGCGATAAGCTGGATTCGTCCGTATCGACAACCGATGCGTCAGGCTCGGGCTTTGAACTGCCAACAGTGGTTGTGGACAACATCGAGCTGAAATCCATCAGCGCACAGCTGCTGGCCAGCATTGAAGACCAGCTCTGGCGGGCCGGCTTCGACGGGCTGGATATTCGAGTCACCGGTGTTGAAGTGGGGGACCCGACTGAACAGGCCGTCTCCCTGGCGTCCTTTGACCTGGATTTGAAAGGCATCGCCGTAGATCAGCCACCTGGATTCGATACTGAAAAGCTGTTCAGCCTGGAGCAATTTACAATCATTTCTGAAAAACCCGATAAAACCAAGAAGGAACTGGTGATCAAGCAGGTGTCGCTGACTGGGCTGACCTCTTACGTTATCATGCATGCCGACGGGATATCCAATCTGCAAGTCCTCAACAAGGCGTTGCTCGGCAAGAGTGAAGAGCCCGAAGCATCCAGAGAGGAACCAACCACCGACAGGAAGGCACCGTCGCCAGCACCTGATCTGCAGCCGGTTCTGTTCGAACAGATCTCCCTTGACGGGGGACCGGTAACGTATCGAGACGAATTTTTTGCCGAGGAGACCCTTGTGGCCTCTCTGGATAACATTCATCTGGAAGCAACCGATCTGCGTCTGTTCAATAAAGAGGAAGGTGTTGATCCCGCATCGGCTGAAATGTCGTTTGAACTTGCACAGCCTGGGGAGTTACCTACAGCTTATTTTGGCGCCTTGGTGGATGTGGGGCCAATTGGCTATGGAGTGCCCATGGTCAATTCTCAGGTGCGTCTGGTGGGATTGAAGCTGGACTCCTTGGGGTCTCTGGTGCCGAAAGCCACCCGCACGGCCCTGGGCGCTTCCGGACTCGATGGGGCCCTGGCCCTGGCCCTGGATGCGGAGGCCATCAATTTGAATGCAGCGGTGCTGACCGACCATGGTATCAAATATAAAGGCCTGAAGGTGAAGGGCCCCCTGGAAGCACCGGTTGTAGAACCCGGCCCGATTATGACGGGTGTTTTAAGCCGAGTTTCCGAGGGCCTGGTCAACCTGGGCAAGGGCGGGCTTAAAAGCGGTGTCAATATTGCCGAAGGCGGTGTTGAGATGGTCAAGGAACTGGGTTCCGGCACTGTAGAAGTCGGGAAAAACCTGGGAAAAAGCCTGTTTGGCGCTACTGCCGGCATTGTCACTCTGGACAAGGACAAGGTAAAAGAGGGGGCATCCGGCACTACCAAAGGTACGGTGGATATCACCAAGGGTTCCGTAAAGGGATCCGGCCAAGCAGCCGGTGGCAGCCTGAAGAGTTCGGCGTCCGAATTGAAAGGCCAGGACCGGGTCGACGCCTGGGAAGAGGGAATTCCGACCCGTTATCAATCAACCATGCAGCACGCAAAAACGGTGTTGGCGGAAATGCCTTATCCGCCGGTTACAAAGTAAACCCCAAGGTTGCATAAACAACATGACTATTAGGGCACACCCGGTTTTATAGTGGATGCCTTTGGGGTTATTTGTTTTATCCGGCCAACTTTACAAAATAGTCTATGGCCTGGGGATTGCTCATGGAGTCCACATTGACAGCCTTTTCCAGGGGAATACCGGACAGGATTTTTATGACCGGCACTTCCAGCTTTTTGCCGTTCAAGGTGCAGGGAACCTCATCAATGGCATGGATTTCATCTGGAACGTGCCGCGGTGAGAGGGCCTCACGGATATTTTTTGCGATTTTCGATTTCAGGGCATCGTCCAGCAGGAAGCTCTTTTCCAGTACCACGAACAGAGGCATGCAATAATTTCCCGCCGGGTCGGTATAGCCCACCACCAGACTGTCCACAATCTCGGGCAGTTCTTCCACGGCCGCATAGATTTCACTGCTGCCCATGCGCACACCAAAACGGTTGATGGTTGAATCCGAACGCCCGAGGATGATCCCGGCACCTTCGTCCGTGAACTTTACCCAGTCCCCATGACGCCATTTCCCGGGGTACATGTCGAAATAGCTGGACTGGTAACGTTCGTCGCCGTCATCGTTCCACAGGTACAGGGGCATGGACGGCATGGGTTCGGTGATGACCAGTTCACCCACCTCGTCTACGAGTGCATTGCCCTCAGGGTCAAATGCCTGGGCATTTACCCCCAGGCCGCGGCACTGCAGCTCCCCGACTTTGACCGGCAACAGGGGGCAGCATGCCACGAAGGCGGAACACGGGTCGGTGCCGCCGCTGACCGAACCCAGCAGAACATCCTGGTTGACCTTTTCATATACCCAGCGGAAGCCCTCTGGAGAAAGGGGCGATCCTGTGGACCCGACAATGCGCAGCCGGGAGAGGTCGTGCGCGGCGCCGGGCTCTATACCACTGTTCATGCAGGCAGTTAGATAGGCGGCGCTTGTGCCGAAAACGGTCATTTGTGACTTTTCGGCAAAATCCCACAGAACATCCATATCCGGAAAGCCGGGGTTGCCGTCGTACAATAGGGAGGTGGCGCCTGTCAACAGTCCGCCCTGCATGATATTCCACATGACCCACCCGGTGGTGCTGAACCAGAAAAAGCGGTCCTGCGGCTTGAGGTCCATGTGCAGCCCCAGGAATTTGTAGAATTCAAGGAGGATACCGCCCTGGCTGTGCACCAGGGGTTTGGGCAGGCCTGTGGTGCCGGATGAATATACGACCCAGATGGGGTGATCAAAGGGCACCTGCTCGAATACCAGTTCGGCTTTCCGGCTGACGAGGTCCGGCCACAGGTGGGTCTCTTTCAGGTTTCCGACTGCAGCATCTGCATCGAGGTAAGGCACCAGGATTGTGGCCTCAAGCGAGGTCAATGCCTCCTGGAGGGCCGCATTTTCCTTACTGCGCTCAAAGGCCTTGCCGCCATACTGATAGCCGTCGACCACAAAAAGTACTTTGGGCTGTATCTGCTTGAAACGGTCGGTAATGCTGCGCATGCCGAAATCCGGCGAACAGCTGGACCATATAGCCCCGAGGCTGGCGCAGGCCAGAAAAGCGACAATGGTCTGGGGGATGTTAGGCATCAGCGATACTACCCGGTCGCCGCGCTCGACACCCAGATGGTGCAATCCCGCTGCCATGGCGGAAACATGGTTGTAGAGCTCGTTCCAGGAAATCTCCATCAGGGGCTGGATTTCCGATTGAAATATCAAGGCCGGCCGCTCGGTGGACATGTTGCGGAACACGTGCTCCGCGTAATTGAGTTTGGCCCCTGAAAACCACTTTGCGCCGGGCATTTTCCGCTCCTGTAGAACCTGATCATAAGGGCTGGATGCCTTGATTTGGTAATATTCCCACAGGGATTCCCAGAAAACCTCGATTTCATCCACAGACCACTGCCACAAATCTGCATAGGCATTGAAAGACAGCCCTTTTTCTGGTTGTAGCCAGCGCATGAAGGCGGCGATATTGGCTGTTTCAAGTACTTTTTGATCGGGTTCCCAGAGCACATTGTTTTTTTTTACGGTTTCCGACGGCATGAGCTTCCTCCGTATTGCAGATATTTACTATTGGCTATTGGATGCTTCCAGGCCCAGTTCGGCCTTAAGACGGTCAAGTTCGGGCGCCAGTTTTTCGACAAGTTCATTGCCCTGGGCGGTTGGAAAAAGGTTGTGCATTTCCCGAGGGTCTTTCTTAAGATCGTATATCTCCGGATCTCGGCAGCAATCCCAGTGTATATACTTGTAGCGTTCTGTTCTCAAAGCTTTGTGCGGGGGTACCCGGCCGCCGAATGGAAAGTCGCGAAACAGCTCGTACACCCAGTCGCTTCTGCCGGGCGCGTTTTTATCCTTCAGAATATTCAGGAAACTTTCTCCCTGCATGGCTTCCGGAACCTTAAGGCCGGCCATTTCCAGCAGCGTGGGGGCCAGGTCGATATTGAGCACCATCTGGCGGGCGCGCCGACCGGGGTCGGAGACAAGGTAACCGGGGGCGCGCACGATGTAGGGGATCCTGATGGACTCCTCGTAAGGGTAGTGTTTAGCGTAGAGCCGGTGCTCCCCCCACATGTAGCCGTTGTCCCCGGCATACACGATCACGGTGTTTTCCAAAAGGCTGTTCTGATCGAGAACGTCCACAAGACGTCCGACCTGTTCGTCAACCGAGGCCAGGCACTCGTGGTAGCGTTTGTATACCGCGTGCATGTTGCCCATGGTTCCTTCGAGCCAGTTGAGGCCCGTCCAGGTATTGTATTTGTCCGATTCCGGTGCCAGATGGCTCAGGTCGGCACCTTTGTACCGGCCCTTCAAATGGGCAGGCGGTTTCCAGTCGTGGTGGACCGCCTTGTGGGATAAATAGAGGCAGAAGGGGGTGTCCCGCTTGGCTTGCACGAAATCAATGGCGTAGTCAGTCAACTCTTCGGTGATGTACGGTTTTTGGTTGGGCGTCAGTTTGTGATTTACATAGATGGGGCAGTTGTAGTAATCGCCCTGACCGTCCTTCCGGGTGAAGGAGACAAACAGGTCCACCCCGGGCAGTTGGGGCAGGCCCCCGCCCGGCATGTGCCATTTGCCGATAAAGGCCGTGGCGTATCCAGCGCCTTTCAAATGCTGCAGAAAGGTAATACTCTTTTGCGAATCCCAGCGGCTGAAGTTGTTGCGCACACCGTGGGTTGAGGCGTACTGGCCCGTGAGAAAGCTGGCACGGCTCGGGCTGCACAGGGAAGTGGTGACAAAGGCGTTTTCAAATAAGATGCCCTCTCGGGCCAGGCGGTCCATGTGGGGTGTTTCCACAAAAGGGTGCCCCATGACCCCCAGAGCATCCCAGCGGTGATCGTCGGTGAGGATGAAGACAATGTTGGGCTTTTTTTCGGCAGCATAAAGAGGAGGTGTTGAAGCGATGAGAAAAAAGATGCCGAAAATAAGATATATTATTAATTTTGCTTTTATTGAAAACATATTTTGGATGTGTGATATCATGATACAGCTTTGTATAATTTGCTTATTATAGCGACGAAGTCGCGTTTCATAAAAGCGCGGAACACGATTTTATTATCGGAAGTATTGTGCATAATGATGTACTACCATATAAACCCATTCCTGCCCCTTAATCAGACCGAAGTACATACCCACGAGTCCGCCGACCAGCATCAACAGCACGATCGGGCTGAATAACTTCACCCGATCGTGGAGTTTGTACTTGTGGATTCCCCGGCAAATCAGTTCGGCGATTGAAAACTCCACGCAGGTAACGCACATGATGCCGAAGGTCCAGGGAAGGAAAAAGAAATAAATGCGCTCGATGCCGCTGAACTGGCAGGCAATTTCACGGTCTATCATCAGGATCCAGATCACGGGGTTGGCAAAGGCGATGACCAGGCGCTCGATAAAATGCGCCCCTCTGAAGTAGGCCAGAGGCGGGCCGATGAAAGCAAAGAACCAGAGTGAAAAAAAGGTCAGGGGCCCGCTCGTTCCGATAACCACTTCCCTGAAAATCCCCGGGGAAAGTGCACTGGCGCAATTGTAAACCAGACTCGAGATCTGACGGATTCCCACCACCAGGATCAGGGGAAGAATGAAACGCTGTAGGAAGTTTTTTCGTTTCAACATAAATAAGCCATTAGCCAAGGTGAATACGTGTTCCGGATTTAGCGTTGCGAGTTGAAAACACTTTAACCGCCCACTACGTTAAAGAAGCAAAGTTCGCAAAGAAAGATATAATCACGAAATCACGAAAGAATGAAAGCGCGAAAACAAGGTAAAAATATTCTCTTTGTGTTCTTTGTGCCTTTGTGGTTGATGGTTTTTTCCGACCACCGACCTCCAGCCACTGTGGCTTTGACCTCTGAGGTTCTGTAGCTCTGTCCTTTTAAAATTCCGTGACCGCCTCCAACTCCACCTCAGGATAGATCTGCCCGTGGCTGGGGGGCATGGAGTTGTAGACCCAGTCGATGTCGAGCACCCCCGTGGTGGTCAGTCGGAATATTTTAAACCCTTGAAAGGTCCCCCTAACCAGAACCGACTGCATTTTCATGTTAACTCCCAGTACGGCCAGGCGGGTGCCGGCCTGGATCGCCTGCAGTTCGTCATTAAAGGGCATGGTGGAGAAGACGATACGTCGGCTGTCGGAAGCCTGGCACTGAATGGCCGGTATGATGACAGGAAAGCCGTCGTTTCCCACGTAGGCGATAAACTTCAGGGCATCCAGCTGATTGAACAGGCTTTCCGCAAAGGGTTTGAGAATGCGATTTCGGCTGTCAGTAACAGCAGCACCCTTGGCCAGTTTGGTGGTTATGGCCGCGGATATGATCTTGCCCATGGGGAGTTTCTCCTCTCCAAAGGTTTCAACCAGATCCAGGTAATGAACGGTATTGATGCCGAAATAGGCGTTGTACCGGAACATGGGAATGTCGTTGTAAATTTCGTATTCCGGGCCTTCGGTTTTTTTGTGCGTCCAGCGGGCCTTGCCGCGCCAGAGGCGTTTGTCCAGGGTCATGACCAGAAATCCTACTTTAGGGTTCTTTTGCATGTACCACTTGCTCAACCCCATACAGAACTGCCCGAGGGTCAGCTGGTCGGGGCGGCAGGCCATGATGCTGGTGATGAGGGTGAGGTGGATGTACCCATCCGGATTGACGCAGGCCACCAGGCCGATCTTTTCAGCCGGTTCGAACGCCTTCATTTCATCTTTAGAGAATGCGTGCTTGACAGTCATGTCACAACCTTCAACGTTTCTTTGGCAGGTGCTGTTTCTGATGCCGAATCCTGGAGCCTGGTTGTTCCGCTCCAGTGTACGATGTCCGGATCGACACCGGAATTTTTGGCGACAGACACCAGATGCTGTATATGATTTTCTTCCAGGAGTTCGGCATCTTCAAACTGCCAGGCAAGGCCCAGGCGGGCATACTTGTCCCGGCACAGGTTGTTGAAGGCGCACAGCTCCCATCTCTTCACTTTATGATCAAGGTGCGTTTTGATCCAGGCGCCGATGCCGTTGATATTTTCGTCTGTATCTGTGGCGCCAGGAATGAGCGGTGTTCTGATCCACAATCCTTCGGGATACAGATGGGTGTCAATGTAGTCGGCAACATGCATCAGGTTTTCGAGAATAAGGCGGTTGTCGCTGCCCGTAAAATCAAGATGCCTCTGGGGGTCTATTTCCTTGAGGTCGAACAGCACCAGGTTGGCATGTGGCAAAAGTTTGTCCAGCGCCCTGGATTTACACAAGCCGCAGGTGTCCAATGCGGTTTTAACCCCCTGGGCCCGGACCTGTTGGAGGAATGCTGCTCCAAAGTCAGCCTGCATGGTCGGCTCCCCTCCGGAAATGGTAACGCCGCCATCTGATTTTTCAAAATAAACCCTGTCCTTGAGAACCTCCTTTTCCAGGTTTTCCAGGCGCCATGCTTCCCCTAAAAGCTCCAGCGCGGTCGAGGGGCACTCCTCAACACACAATCCGCAGCCGTCGCATATGTCGCGGTCGATGAGAATGCCTTCCCCGGTCATGGTCAAAGCGTTACGGGGGCAGGTGTCCAGACATGTGCGGCAACCGATGCACCGCGAGCCGATCCAGTGAACCTGAGGGAAGAGGGAAATGCTTTCCGGGTTGTGACACCAGGTACACTTCAGGCTGCAGCCCTTGAAAAATACGGTGGTTCGCAGGCCTGGTCCGTCTTCGGTGGACATGCGCTGGATTTCAAGGACAAGGCCTTTTTTTGTATGTTCATTCGTGGCAGTGATGTTCGTACCTTATGATCTTAATTTAATCGAATTTTTAATCACGAAATCACGAAAAAACGAAACCACGAAAAAGACTTACTAAAATTCGTGATTTATTCATTTATATCCAATTTCCGATAATCATGATCTGCTGAATAACCAATAATCAATTTCCAATACCCAAGTGCAGTACTTGGACATTGAGCATTCGTTATTGGATATTGGACATTCTGTTAAAACGAGCTATGGCTAAGTCGATTAATCACTTCATCCTGCAGCTCTTTACCGACTGTGGTGAAGTAGGCGTTGTAGCCGGTGATGCGAACCAGCAAGTGCCGGTAGTCCGTGGGATTTTTCTGGGCATCCCTCAGCATCGCAGGATCCAGCACGTTGACCTGGAGGGCGGTGCCGCCGTTTTCGATATATCCTTTTAGAAACGCCTTGAATTTCTGCCGGTGCTCCGGATCCTTTATCATGGATGGGTTGAAGGTCATGGTGTGGCTGGCGCCGTTGGGAAGGCAGTTGAGATAATCGAGCCAGTCGCCGTTTCCGTCCGGGGCCTTGCCGCCCAGCACTTTGCCCACTGAGTTGGCATTCGAAGTGGGGCCGTTGATGTCGGCACCGTTCGAAGGGCAGATAGCGTTGGAGAGAAACTGCCCTTTCCGGCGCCCGTCGGCACTGGCGGCCATGACGTACCCATCTCCGGCCCAGTAATTCCAGCTGAGCATGCCGGGTCTGAACTGGCGGCCGGTGGAGTGGGTTTTGTATTTCCACGCTTCCCCGCACCAGAAGTCCATCACCTGTTTGGCCAGGGCGTCAGCTGTGTCGTCATCACGACCGTATTTGGGGGCCTTGTTTTTAGCCATGGCCTGCAGCTTGGCGTGGCCCTGCCAGTTGTCTTTGAGCGCCTGGATGAGCTCTTCCATGGAGCAGGCCTTTTTATCGAAAACCAGGTATTTGACGGCCAGAAGAGAGTCCACCGTGGTGGCAAAGGTTACGGCTTCCAGGGTCGTTAAGTTGATTTCAGCGCCTCCCCGGGTGATATCCAGGCCTTTTTGGGCACACCCTTTCACCAGGCAGGAGAGGTAAGGCGTGGGCAGGTATTCGGCACGTATGGCTTCCGAGGCTTCATAGACCTCCGCACATTTTTTGATAATGTAAACGGTTTGCGCGGCATAGGCCTGCCAGAATTCCTCAAAGCTCTTGAATTGTCTTGCATCCCCGGTGGCCGGTCCTGCCTGTTTGATCTTTTCGGGTTTGCCTTTCATGGGGTCCATAAAGGCGACCAGGTCTTTGCCTCCGGTCAGGGCCAGTTCGACAGCCTTTAAAAGGTTCAGGTTGATGTCCACGGTGCCGGAGCGGTCATTGCCCTGCATGGTATTTTCCAGGCAGCCCACGGGTGCGTAGTCGTGAACATTGTCAGCATTAATGAGGTGGCCAAGGCCGGCTTTTTCGGCCTCCAGCATCATGCCGGCCATGGATCTTTCATCGAAATTGATCAGGAACGGCGCACCCTGGCTGTCCGAAATCATGCTGATGACTTTGTCCAGCAGCGGTTCCGGGGAGTTGCGGTGCAGTCTGACGTTGGGTTTAGGTTCCAGAATGGGGGTCATCTCGTCGATGACTTCCAGGAACAGGTAGGTCAGGTCATTGGTCATATCCTGCCCGTTGAGGCCCACCCCCGAAAGCGTGATCAGCTGCCCGAAACCCGCGGTGATGCCCTGGTTGCCGTTGCGGATCATGGCATCATAGGCAGTGTTGCAGTGGAACCAGAAACATTTGAGAATTTCCTTGGCAAATTCGCGGTCCATGCCCTGGGAGGATGAAAATTCCCAGTAAGGCAGAAGATATTGGTCAATACGCCCGAAGGAGACGCCCGGCCCGGGGTAATTCTCGTCGCTCATGATGAGCATATGGGTCAGCCACAAGGCCTGCACGGCCTCCCAGAAGGTTTGCGGCGGCTCCCAGGGAACGCGTTCGAGATTTGCGGCCATCTGGAGGAGTTCCTCCCTGCGCTCGGCAGCGCTCTCTGCGCGGGCCAGTTTTTTACACAGCTTTGCGTACTTTCCTGCCAGTTCTCCGGGAAGGGTGGATGCGGTCAGCATGGCACGGAGCTGATTTCCCCTGGGGCCTTGTTGAGCCTCAGGGGACAATGCGTCGTAGGCAGCTTTCAGTTCAGCATGGATGCCTTTCCAGCCCATTTTCAACACGCGTTCGTAACCCGGGACGAGATGGCCGCTGGTGGCGCCGGCATTGCCGTAACCATGGTCGTGAAACCATTTCATCTGGGCCCGGGCACCCTTTTTACCGACGACCTTTTTATCGTAGGTTTTGCGTTCTGCCTCGGTAAAGCAGGTGGAGGTAAAGACGTTGAACCGTCCACCGGCGATGAGGTCACCCGGCAGGACTTCCTGGGGCACATGGTTCACCATGACTTCTTTGAGAAACCACGCATTTCTTTCCACCAGAGACAGGGACCAGAAGGCGTCCCTCAGGGGAATATTGCGGGCCGCTTGGTGGTAGCCGCCGCCCAGTGCGTCGATCAGCATGTATACTTCCGGTACGATGTAATAGGTCATTTCCTGGTATAGCAGGTCCCAGGGTGTGCCGGTGGACCAGGCGGTGTATTCATTGTTCCATTTTCTTTTGCAGCCTTTGAAATAGTAATCCCGGAGCCAGGTAATACGGTCGGAAAGACCCTTGGGCTCCTTGATTTGATAGTTGTTTGTCTGGGCCAGAGAAGGTGTCACGACATCTCCTTTTACGGCGTTTGGCAAACAAGTTTGGCGAGATATGGTTTGCCATGCGCCATATTTCAAAATGAGCAGGGCGATTGCCTGGAATATACGTTAGCGTGAAGAATTTATTATAAAAAATATCAGATCGGGGGTCAATACGAAATCTCCGCTTTTTGAAAAGGTCGGTGGCCATGATGCCTTCAAAAACCTGCATGAAGGAGAACCCGTGCATGCCTGCCATTAGCCGGGCATTGTAGTTGTAATTTCGGGAGCGCTCACCACCTTTTCAATGGGTTTGGCCATATCATTATTCCTTCCGGTAAATCGATTTTCCTTCCTTAATGGTTTCTTCCACAACGATGTCTTTGATGGCCATGTGGCAATATGCTCCGGGGGCAATAAAGCCCCCGGCACAATATGGCATTCTACAAGTCAGGATTCATCATGTTTCACCTGTAACTATAGCTTGCAACATTTCTGCTGTAACTTGATTCCCCCCTATACCCCAATTTTCAAAATCAACTTCTTCGATTACACACCATGTATGTGGCATAAGGTTGTCTTTTGGGTGAGGGCTTGTTTCAATTTCCGCTACGGTCTCCGAAACCCTTTTGATCATATCGGCTTTCTTTTCATTTGACAGTGTTCCTTTCAAGACTCTGATATTGATAAATGGCATGGTTAACCTCCTTCTTAAATGATCAACTTTATCCTGATAGATGTTGAATTAACTCATTCACCTCCTCAGCCGATGATACAGGTTTGATCTCAAATTGAACATATGGAACATATTGCTCTGTCATCTTCATAACTTCCACATTAGTACCTTCAACAATACAATATCCTCCACCTTCGGAAGTAAATGCGCCCCACTCTTTTAATACTCCGCTTTCCATATCTTGCTTTATCATAGCCATAAATAAAGCCCATGATCCCCCACGTTCTTTGGCATCAACTTGAACCCTTGCCTCATCTAACTCCCAATAAAGATGATATTTAGCCATTGTGTTCCTCCTTTCCAGAGAAATTATATAGAGAACCGTTTGTTTCCATTGTGATATGATTGCCTCCGCAGGATACACGATCCCATTGGAGGCATTACATCGGATATTTCAGGCATCCATTCATTAGATAGAGTTCCATATCGGCATCTATATCGGCTATTGAAATGTAAAATAGGAAAGATGTACAGTTATCCAGAAGACTCCGAATCAGATTAGTCCTGCCGTCTGGTTACAGGCAGGTAAGACGCTGCTGTAGGTGGGTTGTGTTTATTGGGTAACAGGTTATGCGTGTTCTGTCAAAAGGATCTCAGAATCGTTATGGTATCACAGCAATTGAAATCCTGATATTTTCTTGGATGTGTTGGAGCCATCCAAGAAATCCGAGTCCGTTATTTTTCTGTGATAGCAGATTGAAAGTCAACTAATTTCCAAAAACCACCACCCCCAGATATTGTGGCCGCTCATTTTTTCGCAGAACGTTTTGTACATAGCGAAGTTGAGGCCGTTTAATGGAGCGTTTCATGGCGGCCAGCTGCTGGCGAAGGGCAAGTTTTTCAGGAGCAAGATCAGATGTCTTTTCAGACCCCAAAAGTATGGTACAAAGCAATCTTAGAAGCTTCTTCATCATGGATGAAGACTTTTCAGGATTATGCGAAAAGGTCAATAATTTCAGTATAGACTGATTTTTACGAGGTAACAGATCCTTAATCTTAATCTTTGTTCAGGTTGTCTCTTCTTAAGAAAAGACATTCTTTAATTCTTTTTCCGCCTTAGCCGTGCCGATAAGAATCAATTCTTCGTTCTTCTTTAACTTAACAGTTGGATCAGGATTTATGTTGAAAGAATCTCTGGAATAGATTGCAATTACGTTACACCCCGTCTTTCTTCTTATCTGTTTTTCAGCAAGTGTTTTTCCTATTAAAGAGGCAGGAACATGTGCCTTGAATACATTTAATCCTTCAACCAGCATCAGGCTTTCATCCGGTCTGAGCATGTTTAGAATTTTGCTTGCCCCCATGGAAGCATGTGACATGACAATGTCAGCCCCGACTGAATAAAGCTTACTGATATTGCGCTCTATATTGGCCCTGCTGTTAATCTGTATATTGGGTCTTAATTCTCTGCAGAAAATAGTTAGGTAAATATTTATGTCATCATCGTGGGTTGTGATAAGCACGGAGGGTGATTCTGCAGAAATGCCGGCCCGCTCCAGTATTTGAAGATTGGCTGCATCTCCCAAGATATACTTATTATTGTCTTTTATAGAATTCCTGTTCTTTTCCACAACACGGTAATCAATTCCAAGTTCTTCTAACGTTTCGGCAGCGGCCTGTCCGACCCGGCCCCCTCCCAATATCACAACAGGAGCTGCATAAGATCGGGAACTTCTGACAAAGTCATCGTAACTTCTGAAATGTTCTTCCGATCCTGCAAGCAAAAGGATAGAATTAGGATGAATAAGGGTTTGTGGTCTCGGAATCTCAAATTTCCCTCTCTGCCATATTCCGACCACAATAACACCTGTATTCTCACGAAGCCCGCTCTTTATGAGTTCCTTTCCTTCATAGGGTGTATGGGCCGCATAGGCTTCAGCGATAAGGACACCCCCCATAGTGCCGACTATATTGGACTGTGTAGACACTCCAAGAGCATGCTGCGCCATCGTAACGCCCAGCATCTTGGGGAATTGAAAGACGCGCGTTGCTCCGGCAAGTTCAAGGATATCAATCGAATCGTATGCATCTGCAAAGGTAACAATGGGAACAGATTCCGAAACTTCCCGTATCGTGGCAATAATGTTTGTATTAAGCATGTCATTATTATTCACAAAAACGAGGGCGGCCTTTTCTACCCTCAGCTTCCGATAGGTGTCAGGCATATCAAGTTCTCCGATAACAACCTTTACACTCATATCCAGAAGTTCTGTCGCAGCCTGTATGTCCTGCACGGCAACAGCGTAATTTATCTCATATTGGTTCAGTTTCCTTATAAGGCTCATCGCGATAGATCCATAGCCCGTCATGATTACATGGTTCTGCGAACCTTCGGGCAGTTCACGCGGTGTTCGTGACTGGGCCTGCGACTCCAGCCAGGGTGCATAAAAAAAGCGTATAAAGGTAAAGGGGAGCATGATCAGCAAGTAAACGATACCCGATAAAAGAACAATCAACGAAAATGCTCGACCCAGATCGCTTACAAATGTAATATCACCAAAGCCGAGTGTTGACATGACAGTCAACGTCCAGTAAAAGCCTGTTATCCACGAAAACTGTCTCCCTTCAAACTCCATAATATAATGAAAAAGGATACTGTAGATCGATATGGTCACAGCAATAACAGTTAGGAACTTGCTAAGTTTCCGTAGATTCATTCTCATTGTCTTATTCTGGAAAAAGTAGATCAGTTGGGAAGGCAAATATTTCATCGATAGAGTCCTTTGCAATCATTATGATGCAAAATTCAGCATACGTCAATAAATCAAACTGTTCCGGGTTTGCCAGAGAAAGTTTTCCCGATCGGCATATACCTTGCCATAGGTTGCCGATTAAGAAGATCGATAGATAATTCCAAGCACCACTACATATGGTAGTCAGACGAAACCCCTGTTCGGTACAGATTACATTTGGAAAAAGAAAATATCACATAAATACGGTGGGCTGAGATGTATGGAGAGTATCTATCTCCCTGACAATACATGTAATATTGCCGATACCATATGGTCATCCCCACGGTATCACGGGAGACCCTGCCAATGCAAGAAACGGCCGGTGGTGATTATTTTCGCACACCGGTAATATTTTAAGGGTCTGATAGCCTTGTTTTTGTAGGAGACATACGTAATAAAATATGAGATCTTATTGATCCAACATCTCAGCTATGGCCATTTGATCATACCACCGGCCAGCTGCCATGACACCGCGGATCTTGCGGACATTGGCCACATCTTCCAATGGGTTTTGTTGCAGCAGAATGAGATCCGCTCTTTTTCCTGGCACGATGGTCCCAAAATCATCCTGCCCATTCATTCGTTTTACAATTCCAGAAGCAACGACAGTACCAGCGGCGATGGCTTCATAAGGTGTAAACCCATTTTCAACCAGGATTCTGAGCTCATCATGAATGGAAAATCCCGGCACAATACCCATTCCGTTTGTCCCAGCGTCTGTAGACAGCAGCAATGGGATATTGATCTTTTTTAAACCCGCCAATAGCTTTTTGTCTAACATGTACTTAAAGGGCGCAAACACCTCACCCCCTTTGAACTGCATCTGATGTTTTTCCCTGCCTTTACGAAACCGATCCAGGTAGCCTGCTGGTAAGAATCGGTTTTCCGGTCTTCTTAAAAATTGATCGGGATAGAACAATTTTTGCTCAATGACATCGTCCACCACCAGGGTCGTGCAAACTGGAATCTGCCTGTCTTTGAGTTTATCCAGAATCGTAGCCACCAAGACTTCAAGCTTCTGTTCTTTTTCCTGAGAGTTGAGTTCGAGAAAGGGTGCAAACCGATCGAAAGTGATCTGGATAGCATAGGCCATCCACTCCTCTTCATTTTCAAAATAACGTTGGCGATCTAAATCGGAAAATTCCCATAAAAACTCTTCGATATGGGCAATTTCATCCATGTTTTCAGCTAAAACGCCGTCCAGTCCAACCTGAAAAGGAATGTGGCCTGCGGTATAAATGTTAAGTTTTTTGGCCGTTGACAAGATAGTGTGATATTCTTCCCTGGTCACATAGGAATAGATTTTGATAAAATCGAATCGCTGGTATTTTTGCTTGATAACGATTTGTTCCGGGTCTTTTTTAAAATGGCCCCGAAGCATCGGTCCACAAGTCAAAATACTGGGACCAACAAGACGCCCCGCATCGATATCCTTCTGCCATTTAAGGCCATACTGGCCGGTTTTCCCTCCAGGCCCAAAACAGCGAATTGTTGTGACGCCATTAGCAATATAAAGCTTCAAAGGGGACACCGGCCAAGCATCACTTATCCAGCTGTATCGTAGATGCATATGCATATCGGATAGACCGGGCATCAGGAACGCGTTCCGACAGTTGATCACGTTTGCGTTGTCCGGTATCTCCGTATCGTTAGAAGGACCGACTACAGTAATCTGTTTCCCTTCGACGACTACAGTCTGGTCGGACAGTACGACCTCGGTTGCCATGGGTATTAGGTTGGCATGAATGAACGCAGTGGGACGATTTTCAAAAGCTAAGACAGTTCCGATCGTTTGAGACCAAAGTATCAAAAGGCCTATTATGGGTATTAGGTAAAGTAGACATCTGTGCGGCATAACAGACCTCCCGATCTCAAATTTGACCCGAGTGGTGATACATGGAGACAAGTGCAACTATTCGATTTATCGGAAAAATATCAGATACCATCTGGTTGTCACCAGCGTTCCACGGGAGCCCCTATCAATGCAAGAAATGGCCGACTGTGATTATATTCGTACACCGGTAATATTTAAGATGGTTATTATCTACTTTTTTTAGATCAAACTCGTTTCGTTTTGCCTTTTGAGTGCACTACCTTTGCTTGGTCAATAGAAGGGTCTTTATCAGCTTGGTATATATTATAGCTCATGAATGGGGCCATAATAAGCCAATCTACTGGAGATTTGATAGCATCTTTTGGACATTTCATCTCGCAATACAAACAGAATAGACAGTTACGGCCCCAATTTGGGATTCCATTTTTATCGAGGTGAATATTGTTGTTCGGACATTTTTTAATACAAATTTTACAGGAATCGCATTTTTCAGCGTCAGCTTTAAAAAAATAACTGTAAACATAATTAGTCAGGATTTTTTTTGTGATCAGGTTTTCAATGGTATAGACGATTCCAGGCCCAGAATCCATGTCAGGCATAATATAATTGTTATCAGAAAAATTGACTGCGATTTCTCGCCCAAAATTAATGGCCATTTCCAATTCATTGTCATTTGGGTTGTCCGGTGAGAAAAGATATCCGCGTTGCAAATACCCAACCCAAAAATCAGCCCCTTTGAACTTTGCATAACCTATCTCTTTGGCTCCTTTGATGGTGAGAAGGTTCCTTATAATATTACCTGTTTTTCCGGGCCTGGTTCCATACATTATAAAGGTAAAATAGGAAAGACCATTGAGGTCAGGTAGCCCTTTAATAAATTCAATGACGCTAAACGGTGGACGGAAAATATACGCTGGTGAACCAATACCGATCATGTCATAAGAATTGATGTCAATAACCGATCCTTCAGTAATGTCGTACAAATCGACCTGAATATGTTTGTCGTTTAATCCCTTTAAAATTTGTTCACTAACTGATCGTGTAGTTCCACCCTGTGAGAAATATGCTATCAGTGCTTTTTTCATCTGGTGCCTCCTTTTGATATTACAAAATGAAACCTATGCAGATAGCTTTAAATATCACTTTTCGGTTGTTGAGATAGATGATTACTTTAAAAAGGAAAGGACAGGCTCAGAATGAGATCAGGTCAGGTTCAACTGTTGAGAATCAGCTTCAGTCCAATTGTGAATGGATGCAATTCAAGGTATATACATGATTTGGTGGGATGAGTCAAGAAATGGCCGTCTCTGCATTACAGATAGATGGAGAGATCCTAAAGATATCACCCCGCCAAAATACCTGTGATTTCTGAGCATATCTGACATGGAAATGCCTTCATATGGCATTACAGATATCCCATTTCTTACGAAAATGCAAAAAAGGGAAAATCGGCCTGATGCACATTCCCTCTGCTCTTTCTCATAGTAGCAGGTTTATCTCTCGACTCGATCAGATGTCGGAAATAACGATAACGCCATCATTCCTGCTTCTCCTCATTTTTAAACACCTTGATGATTCCTAAAAGCAAAACAAGGGCCGAGGCCAACAGGCGGATGGACAAGAAAATGAAGCGTATTCATTGACCAACAGTTTGGACGCCATGATGCCAGCATCCACCATAATCATCAACAGACTTTTCATTTCTGATTTAATGATTGCTGCTGCCATGGCTGCCAAAAAAATCACCAGCCAGGCAATGACTGCAATATTTGAATAGTACATCACTGATTCCTTATTGATAGCATATAGCTGTCAACTAGAGAACAATGTAGATAGTGCTGAATATCTCTTTCGCTTCAATTGCATACCGAGAACCATCGCCTTCTCTCATACAAATGAAAATATCAATGTTGCTGGGATAAGTGCCAATTGTTAATCGAACTCGATGATCTTCAGGACATCGGCAATCTCTTCAGCTGGATCGTCTTTGATCCACTGGTCGCTGTAGTTCAGGCAGTTACAGATGAATTCGGTGCTGTTGATGCGTTTCCGCATACGGTAGTGGACGTGACCGCAGATGACGTAGGGGACATCATATTCCAGGGCCAGTTCCCCGTATTGGGCACTGCCTAAAAAGGCGTTCAAATAGGACCACATTCGATCAGGTGGGTGTACCGTGAATTCTTGTATGGGGAGAACGTGGATGACGAGTATGACCTTCTTGCCGCGCAGGTCATGCAGCTGCTGTTTCAGCTTGTCATAAAAATAAGCGTGCATCTCCCGGGTAGGACGCCCCCAGACGGATTTAACCTTGTCCTGCCACAGACGGTCGTCGATCTGCATGCGATCGAATTCCTCCACCGAGAACGCAGGGCTGCCAAAGGAGTAGTCGTACCATCCCAGGTCGCCCACTGCGACCCAGTCGCCAATCAGGCTGCGCGGTCCGTTGGCCAGGTTGCCGTTGTGCGCCTTAAGCCATGCATAGGCATCCCAGGCAGTGATATCCGGGTGGTTTTCGTTCCAGATGTCGTGGTTGCCCGGCACAAAGAGGCACTCCACACCGGTGTCTTCTTCAATCTCGCGCAGGCTGGCCAGGGTCAATTCATAATCGCTGGACATGTCACCGGCGATGATCATTGTATCGATGGTTTTGGACGTGATGGCCGCCTTGAGGCCCTCCATGACCGGTTGGCCGGCTTCCTGATTTATATCCACATGTATGTCGGACAGTATTCCTATTTTCATCGGCATTAACAACTGACCTCTTTTTGAGTCTTTTCCAAAAGTGTTGGAGAAGAACCAGGATTCAAGGAATCAAGGGGTCAAGGATTCGAGGGGCAGTTCATAGCCGTTAGCTCATAGCTTGTAGTTTGCTATCAGCTATGAACTACGCGCTTATTTTTCACTTGGCCCCTTGACCCCTGGAATCCTCGAATCCTAATTGATCCTATTTAGAAGCGGGCTTACGGATGTTAAAAACAGCACCCTCAACCAATTCGGGAGATGAAATTTAAAATTGAACTATATTTTTGGATTCACCTTCTCCGACAGCACGTCCCCCAGGATGTTAAAAGCGAAAACAGTAAACGCCAGGGCAAGGCCCGGATAGATGGCCATCCAGGGAGCCAGGGCCAGGTAGTTGCGGGCATCCTTCAGCATGAGCCCCCAACTGGGGGTGGGCGGCTGGGTTCCCAGGCCCAGGTAGGAAAGTGAGGCTTCAATCACCACCGTGAGGGCAAAGGTGATGGAGCACTGCACCACCACTTTTCCAAGCAGGTTCGGGATGATGTGTTTATAGACGATTTTGATGATCGGGCTTCCCAACGAGCGCGATGCTTCCACGTATCCCTCGGTTTTAATGACCAGGGCCTCGGCCCGTACCAGCCGGGCAAACACCGGGCTGAAAATGACACCGATGGCGATCATGACCTGCGTCAGGCCGTAGCCCAGGAAGGAAACCACGGTAATGGCCAAAAGGATCGTGGGGAAGGAGAGCAGGCTGTCCATCAGCAGCATCAGCGTGTTGTCTGTCAATTCGCCGGAAAGGGCAGCTACCAGGCCCACCAGGGAGCCCAAGAGAACCGCAATGACCACGGCCACAATCCCCACGATCAGGGCCGATCTAGACCCGTAGATAATTCTGCTGAACACGTCTCTCCCCAGGTTGTCCGTGCCCAGGAGGTGGGCGCGGGTCGGCGGCGAAAAACGATCCTCCAGGTTCTGCTCCACCGGGTCGTAAGGCGAAATTGTCGGGGCTGCTGCTGCGGCAGCCCCCAGGACAACCAGGAACAGTATGGAGAGGTAGAACAGTATGGTGGATGAGTTTTGTTGCATAAGTTGTTTGAAAATACTGAAACCACAAAGACACAAAGGACACAAAGATTTTTTTATTACCCTCCGTGTCTTTGTGGCATATTTTTACCGTCCTTCTCAGTGCCAACTCCGACAAAAGGCTGGTTGTTAGCTTATCGTCTTCATTGGATGTTCAATTTTTTTGCTATTCTTATTTTACCTCTGTCCACCTGAAATCGAATGTGTCCAGACTGGGTGTCATGCGGAAATCGCTGACGTTCTTCCGGGTGCCGATACCGCGGTAGGACGACCCCAGAAACATGAACGGCACTTCCTCAGCCATGATTTGCAGGGCTTGGTCGTAGAGCTTTTTCCTGTTTTCAAACCCGTCGGTTTTAGCTGCCGTGTCGATGAGTCCGGCTGCCTTGGGATTGTCCCAGCGCACATACCTTTTGGGTGTGCCGTAATTGGCGAGCGTGCCATGGGGATCGAGTTTACCGGTGTGTCCGATGACTGTAAAGTCATACTTGGCCTGACGGTAAACATCACCGATCCAGGTGGACCAGTCCACCAGTTTGATCTTGACGTTCAGACCCACCTTGGTGAGCATGGCCTGATAAATTTCACCGGCCTTGACATGGGGCGGGTAGTTCTGAGGCAGGAACATTTCGAACTCAGTATCCTTGCCCACGCCGGCTTCGGCCAGCAGCTTTTTGGCTTTGGCCGGATCATAGGGATAGAGATCGGTGAAGTCCTTGTAGTAGGCGTTGCTGTAGTCCATGAAGGTGGCAATAGGCTTGCCCCCGCCATAGGCCACATCCAGGACTTTTTGCTTGTCAATGGCGTGGGTAATGGCCTGGCGCACCCTAAGGTCGTCCAGGGGCGGCCGGCTGCAGTTCATGGGCATGACCATGATCAGGGATGTCAATTTTTCATTGATTTGAACATCCGGGCTGCTGTTCAGCATGGGGGCGTCTTCCTGGTCGATGATGTAGCTGACATCCACCTGGCCGGAAATCAATCCCTGGACCTGGACGGCGCGTTCGGGAATGATGTGCATGGTCACCTTGTCCAGTTTGGGCAGGCCCTTCATCCAGTAGTTTTTATTTTTTTCAAGGACGATTTTGCCGTCCCGAATCCATTCGGTCATCTTGAAGGGGCCGGTGCCCACGGGTTTGGCGGCAAAATCATGGCCGTTGTCGATCAGGCTCTTGGGCAGGATGGCGCCCCAGCCCGAGGCCAGCGTCCCCAAGAGCGGGGCGGACGGCGCGGAAAGCTTCAAAACCACGGTGTAATCATCAGGCGTTTCAATGCTGGTGATGGGGGCGTATTCATTGGCATTGGGTGAGGCGATTTCCTTGTTCTTGATGCGATCGAAGGTGGCTTTGACATCCTGAGCGGTCAGCTTGTCACCGTTATGGAAGACGACGCCTTTGCGCAGGGTAAAGGTCCAGGTCATGCCGTCTTGGCTGATGTCCCATTTTTCAGCCAGGGCCGGTACGATTTTACCGGTTTGGTCGGGCTCGGCCAGGGTGTCGTAAACGCTTTTCAGGGTCTGGAAGGTCAGGGTCCCCGACGTTTTATGGGGATCGAGGGTGTCCGGGCTCCCTGACAGGGCAAAGTTGAGTTCCTTTGCCCCGACAAATCCGCTGATCAGCAGAACGGACATGGCAACGGCCAGTGTTAAAAACAGTGATTTTTTCATGGATGCCTCCTTCATTTTGAGGGTTTAATCTATCGAGTTTAAGAAGTATAAGACCAAAAAGACACTAAAGAAAAGATCTTTCATCACGAACATTAGAAACAATTAACCTCATTTTAGAAAATAATCCATATCCAAACACCTTGTATTTCAAACTCCATCCATGCCGATACATGTTTCTAATGTGTGTCACGATATGAAAATTTATGGCAGGCCACTTTGTGGCTGCCATCTATCGTTTCCAGCTGTGGTTCCCGCTCACGGCATTCCCGGCCGGCCATGGGGCAAGAATCGCAGTAGTTGCACGCATTGGTTCCGACGGCCACTTTTTTGCCATCACTTGCCGGAGTTGCTTCCTGTGTGGTGAAATCATCTGCTACGACAGTGGTTTCCATACCCGGTATGGACGAAAAGAGTTTCAATGTATAGGGGTGCACCGGGTGGTCCATGATTTCATCGGTTGATCCTGATTCAACCAGGCGGCCTTTGTACATGACGGCAATCCGGTCACTCAGATAAGCAACAAGATTGAGATCGTGGGAGATGAACAGATAGGTCAGGTTCAACTCCTTTTTCAGGTCCTGGAGCAGGTTGATGATCTGGGCCTGGATGGAAACGTCCAAGTTGGAAACCGGTTCATCCAGCACCAGAAAATCCGGTTCCATGCAGAGGGCGCGGGCAATGACGATGCGTTGTTTCTGGCCACCGGAAAATTCGTGCGGATACCGGCTGCTGTGCGAAGGGGAGATGCCCACCAGGTCCAGCATCCGGGCGATCAGTTTTTTTCTGTGGCCTGCTTCGAGGCCGCGGTTGACGAGTCCTTCCTCGAGGCTGTCCTGGACATTCATCTTGGGATTGAGGGCGCTGTTGGGGTCCTGAAACACGATCTGCATGCGCCGGCGGAAAGAGCGCAGTTCGGTAGACTTGAGCCCCCCCAGCAGGGTATTGTCTATCCACACTTCACCGGAAGTGGGCGGGTCCAGGTACAACACGGACCTCACCAGTGATGTCTTGCCGCAGCCGGATTCCCCCACCAGCCCGAAAACGCTCTTTTTTTCAATCCCGAAGCTCACCCGGTCAACGGCTTTGACGGCACTTTTCGAACGCTTGAAGAAGCCGTGCCCAAAATAGGTCTTTTCCAGGTTTTTTATTTCGACGAATCTCATTAGAAACAGTTATATGGAGTAATTTTCATAATAGGTTATATATAGTTCGGAATAGTAATATTTGATGTTAAAGTCCCTCCCTGTTTCTAATGAATGATGTGGCAGGCCGCAAAGTGGCCGTTACCGTAGTCCCTGGTCAGCGGAATTTCCCGGCTGCATTTGTCGCTTGCCAAAGCGCACCGGGGGTGAAAGCTGCAGCCCTTGGGGATGTTTTCAGCATCCGGTACGTTTCCCGGTATGGCCCGCAGGCGCTGTCCCCTTTTTTCTGCATCCGGGATGGACTGCAGAAGGGCGCTGGTGTAGGGGTGCAGGGTATTTTCGAACAGGGTTTTGTTGGCGGCCGATTCCACAATTTTGCCGGCATAGATGACCGCGACCCTGTCGGCAATTTCACGCACGACCCCCAGGTTGTGAGAGATGAAAAGAATGCCCATTGAAAACGTTTTTTTAAGGTTGCGGATCAGTTTGAGGATCTGCAGCTGCAGGGTGACATCCAGCGCCGTGGTCGGCTCGTCGGCAATCAAAAGTGAGGGGTTGCAGCAGATGGCCATGGCGATCATGGCCCGCTGTTTCATGCCTCCGGAAAGTTCATGGGGGTAGGCGTTCAACACCCGGCGGCTTTTGCCCAGGCCCACCACATCCAGAAACGCCAGAGCTTTTTCTTCGGCCTGCTGGCTGGACATGCCCAGGTGCAGGATCAGCATCTCGGTAATCTGTTCACCGATTTTCAGGGAAGGGTTGAGATATTTGGCCGGCTCCTGGAACACCATGGCGATTTCATTACCCCGGATTTTGCGCATCTCGGCATGCGGCCGCCCGATGAGTTCATCGCCTCTGAACAGCAGGCTGCCGGCGTTGAACCGGGCCGGCGGGGTGGGGACAAGTCCCATGATACTCATGGAGGTCACGGTTTTTCCGGAACCGGATTCGCCCACCAGGGCAAGGATCTCGCCGGACGATATTGTCAGGTCAATGCCCCGCAGGGCATGGGCCGTTCCCCTGGCCTGGATAAAACTGACGTCCAGGTTTTTGATCTCCAATAGATTGTTATTTGTTATGCTCAAGGTCGAGTCCTGATTAATAGCCATTCCAGTATTAAGTGATCCGGATCTTTGGGTTTAGCACGCTGTAAAGTATATCCACTGCAAAATTGATGAAAGAAAAAACAAAGGCCACAAAAACCACACCGCCCTGGATGAGCGGAAAATCCCGCTGATAAACGGCAAACAAGAACAACCTTCCCAGTCCCGGCAGGGAAAACACCTGTTCGATAATGATGGCACCCCCCAGCATGTAGCCGAGCTGTATGCCGGCGATGGTGATGACCGGCAAAAGGGCGTTTTTCAGGGCATGCTTGTAATTCACCATCCGCTCGGTGAGGCCCTTGGCTCTGGCCGTGACCACGTATTCCTTGCTGAGTTCCTCCACCATGGAAGCCCTGGTGAGACGCAGCAGCACAGCGGCCCGGGCAATCCCCAGGGAAATCGACGGGAGGATGAGGTGGTTAATACTGCCGGAACCGAAGAGGGGGAAGACCCTGTATTTGATGGACAACAGCAAAAGGAGCAGAATCCCCAGCCAGAAACTGGGGATGGCCATGCCGGCCTGTGAAAACAACATGCCCAGATAGTCCCAGAACGACCAGCGCCGCACCGCAGAGATGACTCCTAAAGGGATGGCAATGATAATCGAAAGGAGGATCCCCAGCACCGCCAGGGAGAGCGTCAGCGGGAAGCGTTCCATGATGAGGTCGCTGACCTGCCGCCCCGAGGTCATTGATGTCCCGAAATCGAATCTGAAGACATCCCATATCCACTGCAAGTACTGGGTGAGCATGGGCTTGTCCGTGCCCAATTTGACACGGATGGCCTCTATATCGCTTTCAGCCGCATCCACGCCGGCAATGGTCAGGGCCGGGTCGCCGGGAATGACCCGGATGACCAGGAAGACAATGGTCGAGATAATCAGGACTGTAAGAATCAGGCGCCCGAAGCGCCTTAGCGCAAAAAGTAAAATAGTCGTATTTCCCTTAATACAAAAAAAGATTAATCACGAAAACACGAAATCCAAAAAGCACGAAATTTAAAAAATAAGTTTTCGTGTTTTAATTTTTTCGTGATTTCATGATGAAAAGATTTAAATGTTCGTTTCTTTACAGCTCCCAGCTTTTTCCGGTCTCAGCGAGTTCTACTGAGCCGCTAAATACCTTGGCCGCCTGGGCAGCCAGATCTGCATGGTTCCCAAAGTGAGGCAAATGTGACAGCACCAGGTTTTTCACATTGGCTTCCTGGGCGATCCTGCCGGCTTCACCGGCGGTCAAGTGCCCCTTGACCGCGCCTTTGTATTCATCGTAAAGGCTGGATTCGCAAATCAGCAAATCCGCATCCTGGGCTGCTTTCACCAACCCGTCATCCCATTGGGTGTCGGATATGTAGGCCACTGTTTTACCATCTGATTCCACACGCATGGAATAGCAGGGATCGGGATGCACATTGGGCCAGAACGAAAACGTTGCATTACCCACCTGGAGCTTGTTCTGCGTATCGATGGCGTGGCCGATGGTAAATTCATGATAGTTCAGCCCGGCAAAATGATGATCCTCGGTATGGCCGTAAATATCCAAAGGGTTTTCGCGTTTGCCCAGGTCCATCAGTACCCGGGCAGCATACTGTAAACAACCCAGATCAGCGACATGGTCATTGTGGTAATGGGACAGGACGACCGCATCAATATTTTCCAGGGCGATATAGGCCTGCAGCTTTCCCAGGACTCCTGACCCGCAGTCAAGCAGTATGTTTTGCCGGCCGATCTGTAAAAGGTACCCTGATGTGGCCTGCCCCAACCCGGGATAGGCTCCCCACCAGCCGATGATGGT
>JBDLJD010000041.1:0-28610 GCA_039714495.1 Thermodesulfobacteriota bacterium | reverse complement strand
TTGGGGACACGATAGTGATAAATGGAGTTATCTTAGCGACCAGAATTATTAAAAATATTGCCGATACCATATGGTCATCGCTACGGTATCACGGAAAACCCTGCCAATGCAAGAATCGACCGACTGTGATTGTTTTCGCACACCGGTAATATTTTAGGGATCTGATAACCTTGTTTTTGTTGGTATGAACGGTGCTGTAAAGCGTTTATTCAGGTGTTTTTTGAAGACAATTCAAAAACGGGATTATAACCCAAAAAAAGGCTCATGCCATTGAATGACATGAGGCTATGGCCAGTTTCATATTAAATATGCCGCCATTTTTCGATCTTCGGAGCTGAAGGCCAACAATGTTATCAAACATCATAGTCAACATTACTATTACAGGCCGTGGTTTCCATCTCCTTTTTTTGGGCTTCACCCCGGATTTGTTTTTAACTTCTACCCTATGGGTCCAACGGAACTCAGCTTCGTTTAAATAACGGTGGAGATGTAGTTCGCTCATTTTATGGAAAACGCCAATGCGTGCTCGTTCAAGCATTGATCCAAAGGATTCGGCAGTGTTATTGTACACATCATCACGAACAAACTCTTTGCTACTATGATTGACACTGGAATGCTCAGAATATTTTTCACCAATTTTGATATAAGAACGGTTTTTATCTGTCATCAAATGAGATTTTTTATCAACAAAACGTTCAATAATAGGTTCAAGCTCAACGCGTTTATCACTACTGATTAGCTCTGTCCGAACCTGCCCACAACGTTCGGCAGCAATTAGGATTGCCTGTTTATCAGTGCCCTTACCCCGTTTATGGGTGATACCTTCTTGATAACGCGGTTTGCCGCCTAAATATTTTTCGTCCAACTCAACGATACCACCGAGCAAATTTGATGTTGGATTTTCGGTAGTCATCAAAGCACGGATCGCATGGCCAAGTTTCCAGGCAGATTTTTGTGAGACACCAATCAATCGGCCTAAGACAATGGATGAGATTCCTTTGCTTGAATAAGAAATAAAGTACATGGCTTGTATCCATAACCACAGCGGAAGCTTCGTGCTATGCATTGGGGTTCTGGTTGTAACAGTGAACTGACGTTTGCATTTTCCACATTCGTATAAGCCCGGCCGTGATGTTTTGCCTTTTATTGGCCACGACTTTTCATGCTGACAGTTTGGGCAGATACGGCCGTTACGCCAGATGATGCTCTCAATAAATTTGCGACATGCTGCTTCATTTGGAAATTGTTCTCTTAGTTTTCTTATGTTCATAACATCCTCCTTTTTAAGGAGAATATTATCACATGGGTGTGACAGATACGGTCAAAGCACAGCCTTTTTTTGGGTTATAATCCCGAATAAAGTAGCTGTTTTTTCGCTCATTCTGTTCAGATTCTCTTTGAGGGGCGGCGGGAATGGATATAAATTCGCGTTTTGCAGCGGCAACAGCCCGGTTGGCAATGTCCTGCACTTTTTCATAAGCCTGTTCGTGCCGTTCCGATATCTTAGCCATTTGGGATTCTTGGTTTTTGACCAGTTTTTCAAGAGCCTCGATTTTGCTTTTCAGAACATTCTTTTCCCCTTCTGATTGGGCCATCTGCAGGGAGTTATCCTTTTCGAAGTCACTGGTGATACGCTCCGTGGCGGAGGCCACTGCTGCTTCGATCTCATTTTTCAGCTTTTGGGGAAAATATTCTGCTTCTTCTTTAAGGCGGGCAGTCTCATCTTCCTGTGCGGCAATTCGTTTTTCCCGCTCATCGAGTTCAGCTTTTTGCTGTCGTACGTGCTCATCGAATTCCTTTTGTTTCTGATCGATTTCATTTTCAAGTTTTATCAATGCATCATCAAGGGCGTTCTGACGCTGCTCTTTGGTCCTGGCAAAGGTGTATTCATATTCTTCCTTCTCCCTTTTTCTGGCCTTTTCGGTTGCTTCCCTATTTTCCTTGGCTGCCAGCTTGCGTTCTGCTTCCCCCTGCTCCCATTTGCTCCGTGACCTTTCCATATCTTCTTCGAAAAGCTTCTTCTGACTTTCCATTTCTTCTTCGAAGCCTTCTTTTCTTTCCTGCTGAGCTTCAATGAGCGCCGCCAGATCTGAAGCTGCAGTTTCAATTTCATATAAATCAGCCAACTCTTTTTGTTTTGTCTCAACAGCAGTTTTGATTTTGGTATATGTATCTATCTCCTGTTCAAACTTTTCAGCAAGCCCGGTCAATTCCCTGCTGAAATCATTCCGCAATTGGAAAAGCCGTTCCAGAGGCGCCTGTGATGCTTGTGAGTCGGCAGTTGCTCCAGCCAGTTCCTTTTCAAGCTTTTTGCGTGCTTTTTCGGCATCGAGTATTTGCTTTTCCTGTTGTTGAGATCGGGACTTGATGGCCTGATAAGCTTCAAGCATTTCCTTTTTTGTGTTGGTCATGCTTATTTTTTCGGAAACGTCTTTTTCAGTCATAATGATGCTCCTATTTTTCTGTCGAAAAAAGCCAACTACATCGACAATGATAGAAATTTTCCTACCTGATTAACATCTCTGATCATGTGGTCACCTCTTGGAAATATTCCTGATGCCGTGGGCTGAAATCAAAATATTCAACCCTTGTTAAGTATTCTAAATCACACCTTATATTACTGTTGTATCTACAACCAGTCTACCTTCTTTGATGATGCGATAGCGAAAACCCAAAGGGGCTCTGTTAATCACTTGCACATCAACCCTCTTTCCCAGAATCCTTTCAAGCTCAAATTCCAAAGGAATGGCAAAATCCATGCTGATCCCGGCCTGGTCTGCTAACCTGTCGTATATACTTGATCTAAACGTCACGACGCTATTAAAAGGATAAAAAGATCGGTGGCGAACAGTCCGTGTTCTTCGGCAAGTGCATCATTGCCCGTGAAACAAACCATCTTTAAAATATTTTTTACATCAAACATGGTTATTTATAAAGTCAAGTTACAATATAGCGTTATTAAATAAGGGATAGTTTTGCAGATATCTATCTCCTTTTTAAACCCAAATTGCACTAACATCAGGTTAACATTTTTACGATTCTCTCCTGATCCTCTTTCGCCAGATACGGGTGCATGGGCAAACTGAAAATACGTGTGGAAAAATCATGGCTTACGGTGAAGTCAGCCGGATTGTAACCTAAGTTTTCAAAGGCTGTCTGCATATGCAGGGGTCGGGGATAATACACAGCACTGGGGACCCCGTTCTTTTTAAGTTTTTCCAGTATGTCAGTGCGATATTTTTCGTCCTTGGCAAGGATGGAATACTGGGCCCATACCGATCGATAACCTTTAGGTGTTTTAGGCGTTATAAGATTGCACCCGGATTCTTCAATCAATTGGTTGTAATGTTGTGCCACCCTATCCCGCATTTCAACTTCTTCCGGGAAAATATCGAATTTGGCATTCAGTACGGCTGCCTGAAAAGCGTCCAGGCGGCCGTTGATGCCGATGCGGGCGTTATCGTATTTATCGATCCCCTGCCCGTGGATTTTGACGGAATTCATGAGGCCGGCCAACTCATCATTGTCCGTGAAACACATGCCGCCGTCGCCGTAGCAGCCCAGGGGTTTGGCCGGGAAAAAAGATGTACAGGCAATATTTGCCAAAGAGCACGCCTTTTTACCTTTATACTCAGCGCCGAATGACTGTGCTGCATCCTCAATCACAAACAGCCCGTGTGATGCAGCGACTTCATTTATCCGGTCGTAATCTGCAGGCAAACCGAAGAGATCCACAGGGAGAATACCTCTGGGTTTAAGTTTCTTCCCTGCAGTGGCTGGCAAGGGATAAATTGACGGATCGTTTGTATTGACTGCTGCAATAGCCTTTTCCAGGTTTTTGGGGTCAAGATTGAAGGTGCCCGGGGCAATATCCACAAACACCGGCGTTGCCCCCAGCAGGTTTATGACTTCAGCCGTGGCAATAAATGTGAATGGAGTGGTGAAAATGGCATCTCCAGGGGCGACGTTGTAGGCCATCAGAGCCATGAGCAACGCATCCGTGCCGGATGAACAACCAATGGCGTGTTTGACGCCGACGTATTCTGCCAGACGTTTTTCGATTTCAGCGACCTCAGGTCCCATGATGTATTTGCCGTGGTCGAGTACCGCCATGATGTTTTTTTCGAGTTGTGTACGGATGCGTTTTTGTTGGACGGCTAAATCGATGAATTGCATAAGGATCCTTTATAATTTTGAACGGCCCCGGTGAAATCCGCTACGCTCCTCATTTCATGAGCATTGTTTATCAATTTATTCGTTATTTGTTTTGACCTAATCATGAACAGTCCTGATGAAATCTGCTTTCCCGCTTTTTATCATCGGCCTTTGATCCGAATATGACTAATTCAGTCTAAAGGTAGCGACGAAGTCGCGTTTACTAATAGATGGGCACCATCTATTAGAGATATAGCTCTGCCTGGTCAATTACAGGCGCATTAGTGCACATCAGTCTGTAATTACTGGAAATATAGTCTATATTGCATACAAACGAAGAATTTATAACAAGTTAAAGCGTTCAGCCTTTGAACATATTTTGCGCTGGAAGTCAAACTAAATCAAATAAAATAGCCCCGCAATCATTGATTGCGGGGCTATTTTATTTGTGTACGCGACTCCGTCGCTATGACACGATATACTTTGGTGTGTCTAAGATCGTGCATATTTCATCAGCTACACTTTTTCCAATACCGTCAACCTCTAATAGTGCACTTCTGTCAGCCTGCATAACCTTTCGGGCAGTTCCAAAGTGTTCTAATAACCTTTTTGCGGTCAATGGACCTATTTTAGGGAATCCCTGCAGTAGGTACAACTGTCTGGAAACCAGTTTTTTAGGACGATACCCATGCCTGAGGGTGAGCAGGTCAGTTTGCATCTGCTCCTGTGTTCCGAGCATTTTGAATATTCGACAAGTGTCTTCCTTGGATTTGGAAAAAAGAACTGGAATGTACCAAATAACTTGGAGGGATAATATTACCCCACTGATGGCTTGAGGCGTAAAACCCGTATCAACATGAAATGGGTTGCCCTCTACCAGAAATAAAGGTCGAGACAGACTGTTTTTCATAATCCGGGCTTGTCTGAACAGACGACCGTCCAAGATGGATACGAGAAAATCTTTGCCGGTTTTGCGTTCTATGAATATTTCATTGTTGATGATGTAATCACAGCATGGTAGGCGCCGGACGATTACATCGATACCTGAATTGGTTAACAGATCTACAAGTCCAGAAGGTTTTTCTCTGTCATCGATAGTTATTAACATTCCACGATGAATCCCATATCTGATTTAGATATCATCATCTCTCCATCAGACCTCTGACATCATACAACAGGCTACTTTGATTTGCTTTCTTTGTTTTCATTCTTTTTATATAGGGAGTTAATCAGCGCACTGAGCATGGCAGCAGTTTTATTACCCATTTCTTCGAATTCAGTATAAGTATCATTCGAAATCACTGCTTTGCGTTTCAGAATCTCGATCAGGGTCATGGTTTCGTATACCGAACCCCGGGACAAATAGAGGTGTTTGGCAAAATCGTGCTTGGACGGATATCCTTTGCCTTTGGCAATGGCCGTGGAAATATTCAACGCGCCCTTTTGAATACCCTGCATGATCACGGAAAGATGCTGGTCTTCAGATTTCTCGTTTGCGAGTTTCATGGCCCTGGTGCCGAAATCTACTGCTGTTTTCCAAACTTCCAATTTTTCATATACGAATTCCATCTTAAGTCTCCTTGCCTTTAATTTAAATTACACAATAAAATGTCCCCGCGGAAGCGGGGACATTTTATTGTTATTCGACAACAATCCGATCCTTGTTGGCCTCAAATGTTTTTTCACCGATGCCGGCCACCAGCATGATCTCTTCTGGTGTCTTAAAAGGACCATTTTCATCCCGATAGGCGAGGATTCTCTCGGCATATTTCTGCCCTATCCCGTTCAACTGGGTCAGTTCTTCAATATTTGCCGTGTTGATGTTGATTGTTTCCGTAGACTCTGCAAGTACATTGCCTGCGAAAATCATAACCATGGCCAAGGCTGTAAATAATGCAATCCACTGTTTGGTTTTGTACATGGTGTACCCCCTTTTCAGTTTAACGTTTACATACATTTATGTTTCCCATGCAGCCGGCCGGCTTGCAGCTGAAGAATGTCAGAAATTAAGAAAAGATCAATCCTGGTTAATTACGCTTTAAATACGGTAGTTAAATAGGTATTGAAGAGATGCAAATATGCAGTTAAAAAGAAAGATTTGAACCGCCAAGGGCGCAAAGGAAGTTTTCTTAAATTCTTTGCGCACTTTGCGCCTTTAGTGAAACGGGTGGTAAATTTTTAGTTGCATAGGCTTTACCACTTTTTCGTTTGTTGACCCATGTAAAACACCCTAAACATAATCTATTTCTTTGTGTCCTTCGTGACTTTGTGGTTGATGAATTATTCCTTAACGATCAACTATGGGCTCATGGCCACCGAAAAGAGTCTTGCCTTGCCCCACGCGCTCGGGTATATGTAAATGCTTTATCTGAAAGCAATGAGAGACGAAAAGAGTGGGAAAAGAGCATTTTGAAAATGTAAGCCAGCCCAACCTCGATATCGCCATAGTCGGAATGGCGGGACTGTTTCCAAAAGCCCATAGATTGGACGTTTTTTGGGAGAATATGGTCAACGGCATTGGGGCATTTTCCCCTGTGGGCAGGGAACGCTGGGGGGTGGAACCCGATGCCGTGTACAATGCCACGCCAGCACCGGACAAAACCTATTCCAGAACGGCCTGTTTACTGGATTCCGTAGACTATGCGTTCAATGGCCTGGATATCGACGAAGAACTCGTTCGTTCACTGGATCCCCTCTATCAAGTGGTTCTGCACACCGGCCGTCAGACTTTTCTAAGCTGCAATACTGATACAATCGACCAGCAGCGCACGGGCGTTATCCTGGCAGCGATTGCCTTGCCAACAGATAGTGCCTCACGAATTGCCGAAAAGGTGCTTGGGGATTCCTTTGAGAAAAGACTTTTTAAAGATTATGCCAAGGACTCGCGCTCTCCCATTGATAGTATTGAAAGTCTCTCCGGCAGGGTCACCGGTTTGCCTGCTGCGATTCTCGCAAAAGCGCTTAAGCTGGGAGGCGGCAGTTTCACCCTGGACGCCGCATGCGCATCATCGCTGGTGGCGGTAAAACTGGCCTGCGATGAACTGATCAACCGGCGCATGGACGCCATGCTGGTGGGCGGGGTCTCCAGGCCTAACAATCTTTACACCCAAATCGGCTTTTCCCAACTTCAGGCGCTGTCCAGATCCGGACGCTGTGCACCATTTGACAAAACCGCTGACGGTCTCGTGGTGGGAGAAGGCGCAGGCATGTTCGTGCTCAAACGCCTGGAAGATGCCCAGCGCGACAAGGATGTCATCCATGCGGTCATCAGGGGCATCGGACTGTCCAACGATATGGGGGGCAGCCTTCTGGCTCCGGCTAGCGAGGGACAAGTCAGGGCCATGCATAAAGCCTACCGTCGAGCCGGCTGGCAACCGGAAGATCTTGATTATATTGAATGTCACGGAGCAGGCACTCCCCTGGGTGACCAGACAGAGATCCAGAGTCTGGTTAACCTGTGGGCGGAGCGATCCTGGTCCAAGGGACAATGCGCCATTGGATCCGTCAAATCCATGATCGGTCATCTGCTTACGGCAGCAGGGGCGGCGGGTATGATCAAAACCCTTTTGGCCATGCAGAACAAGGTCATCCCCCCTACCCTAAATTTTTCAGAACCATCAGCCAACAGCCCTTTGCCAGACAGCCCATTCAGGCTTCCCAACCGACCGGAACAGTGGGTAAGAAAAGGATCTGACCTTCCACGCAAAGCAGGTGTCAGTGCATTCGGCTTTGGCGGTATAAATGCCCATCTCTTGCTCGAGGAATACCGATCATGCCACGCAGATACTGCAGACAAAGAAGCTTTGAGCATTCGAAACATCGGAAATGAAAAATCCCAAGTCGACGTTATTGCGGATGAACAAGACAACAATACTCCCATTGCCATAGTGGGAATGGATGCCTGCTTTGGCAGTCTGAGGTCGATGCGTGCTTTTCAGGAAGCAATATTCAATGGAAAACCGGCCATTGGCCCGCGGCCCAAGGACCGTTGGCGAGGCGCGGAAAATACCATCCTCCATCAGTTGGCGAACAAGGACCTCCATGGAGCCTACATGGATTCATTCGATTGGAATTTCAATGAATTCAACATCCCTCCCGCTGAAATCCCTGACATCATCCCCCAGCATCTTTTGATGCTCAAATCAGCCTGCAATGCTTTGCAGGACGCCGGTCTCCCTGTAAAACAGTCCAAGGAGACCATGGGGGCGGTCATCGGCATTGATTTTGACTATGAAGCCACGGACTATCATCTAAGATGGATGCTCCCTGAAAAGATGCGCAAATGGAATACCCACTATGAACTCAATTTGTCCGAGCCAGATCTGTTGGAATGGCAAGCGCATCTGCAGAACGCCATGGGGCCGCCATTAACCAGCAACAGAACCCAGGGAGCGCTGGCGGGCATTATTGCGAGCCGTGTGGCTAAGGCGTTTTTGTTCGGCGCCCCAAGCATAGCAATTTCCGCCGAGGAAGCTTCAGGGATAAAGGCGTTGGGAATCGCTGTGGACGCGCTTCACCAGAAGGAAATGGATGCCGTCCTTGTGGGGGGTGTGGATTTTGGCGGAGATGTCCGCAATCTGGTGATGCGCAGCCCATTCGATAGATACAGCGGGCAAAAAATGGCGAGACCGTTTGACATGGAATCCTTTGGGACGCTTCCAGGTGAAGGCGCTGCCTCCCTGGTTTTAAAGCGTCTGGATGAGGCCATAAAGGCGGGTCACAGAATCTATGCTGTTATCCGCGGCAGCGGGGCTGCATCCGGCGGGGGCATAGACACGCCCCTTGATGCAGACGCTTACCAGAAATCCCTTGCAAGGTGTATTCAGGATGCCCATGTGCCGCGGGAGAGCATCCAATTGTTTGAAACTCACGGCAGCGGTTTGCCTTTGGAGGACAATCTGGAGGCGGACGTCCTCAACTCATTTTTCAAAAAGAAACCTCAGCACTGTGCCATCGGCGCAGCCACGCCGATTGTTGGCCACACCGGTGCGGCATCCGGTCTGGCTTCAATCGTAAAAACGTGTTTGAGTCTCTATCATGAGGTGGTGCCGCCGTTGGCCAACTTTTCTGAGCCGCCTGAAAATATTTGGAATGCAGATTCATTTTATTTGCCCCATGCCCCGCACCACTGGCTCAGGGATCGGGTTCGGGGTCCCCGACGCGCCTGTGTGGGCGCCATGACTTCGGATGGGCTCTTTTCCCATGTTCTTCTGGAATCCCATGAAGGTTCTATTGAGATAGAAACAGGGGACGCCGACATCAAGGAAAAACAAAGACCATTGGGTCTGTGCGATTTTGGATTGTTCGTCATTGAAGAAGACTCGGCCCAGGACCTTTCCCGAGGCCTCGATGATTTGCACTGCCACATTCAAGAACACACAGCCGCTGACAACCTGCTGGAAACGGCTGCATTCACATGGTATCAACTAAGAGGGTTGCAGCCCCACAAAAGGCTGGCCCTATCCCTTACCCTAAAACCATCCGACAACCTGGAAAAGCTGGTAAAACTGGCCCAAAAGAAACTCTTGAGTGCGAAAGAGACCTTATTTGAAAACCATCCTTCCATCAGTTATACGCCCACGCCCTGCGGCAGGGAGGGCACCCTGGCAGCCGTATTCCCGGGTTCTGGCAATCACTATCTGGGGATGGGGCGCGAAATAGGTCTTCAGTGGCCTGATATATTGAGAAATATGGATCAGGGGACAGACCGTTTAAAAACACAATTCGCTCCACAGGCGTATGTGCCGTATCGCACATCCTGGGGCCGTGAGTGGCGAGTTGCAGCCGAGAAAAACATCATTGCCGATCCATTGTACACCATATTCGGGCAGGTCATGCACGGCAGCGTCATGTATGACCTGGCAGGGCGTTTCCATCTAAATCCCCGAGCTGTCATAGGCTACAGTCTTGGGGAATCTGCAGGTCTTTTTGCATCACGCGCCTGGAAAGACCGCGAACTTATGCTGTCGCGCATGCTCGAATCCGATCTTTTCAGAACAGAGCTTTCAGGCAGCTGTCAAAGCATCAGAAAAGCCTGGAATATACCCCAGGGCCATCCTTTTGACTGGAAGGTCGCGGTTGTCAACAGTCCTGCACAAACCGTGGCTTCTGTTGTTAACTCCTATACATATGCGGCTCTCCTCATCGTCAATACACCGTTTGAATGCGTCATCGGCGGTGACGAGGCACAAATCAGGGAAATTATTGCGGCCCTCAAGTGTGATGCTGTCTTTTTAGACGGGGTGGTGACTGTGCACTGTGACGCTGTTCTACCGGTCGCGGCTGCTTATAGGGCTCTGCATGAATTGCCGGTGGACCCGCCAGAAGGAATGACATTTTATAGTTGTGCCCGTGCAAAATCCTATCCACTTTCATCCAAGAAAGCGGCTGATTCGATTCTGGCCCAGGCCTCCCAAGGGTTTGATTTTGCCAGCACCATTGAACAGGCCTATGCCGACGGGGTGCGGATATTTTTGGAGATGGGCCCCTATTCTTCATGCACACGCATGATCAGGACCATCTTAAAGGACCGACCGCATGTAGCGATTCCAGCCAGCGGCCGTGGCGAGGATGAGACGTACACTCTCCTCAAATGCCTGGGACGGCTGATATCTGAAAGATATCCTGTTGATCTGGATTATCTTTACGGTGAATCCGCCTATCCAACGGATCTTTTAAAAGAGATGCCAGCCCTGAACCGCCCTGCTGACGCCAAAGAAGCAGCATTTGAAGCGTACACATTGAAAAAAAATGTCGGCAGGAAGCCGCCTGAACCGGTACTGATGAAGAGAAAAGAACAACAGGAAAAACCGTTGAACCAAGACGAGTCTCATGACGTGCTGCCCGCCGACATATTGGATACCTTTAATGAAAATGTTCGTAAGACAGCCCAAGCGCATGAGCAGTTTTTGAATTTTTCAAATGAGTTGGCCCGATCCTATGCAGAGGCCTTTGAATTGCATACAAGACTGCTGCAAACCGGCCAGAATGATTCTAATCTTGATGGTTCCACCCCCATGGAAGTGTTTTCGCCCGCTTTCAAAGATTCGCAGGAGGATCTCACGCAGTCAGAAAAAATGCCAAGCCAATGGGAGGCAGCACCGGCATATTCCAGGGATGCCTGCATGGAATTTGCCATTGGGTCTGTGGCCAAGGTACTGGGGCCGGACTTCAGTATTGTTGACACCTATCCCGTGCGTGTACGTCTACCGGACGAACCGCTGATGCTGGTGGACCGCATCGTTTCCATCGAAGGTGAAAAGCGATCCCTCAGTCATGGAAAGATCGTCACCGAACACGACGTACTGCCTGACGCCTGGTACTTGGACGGCAATCGCGCCCCGGTCTGCATCTCCGTGGAAGCAGGCCAGGCTGACCTTTTCTTAAGCTCCTACCTGGGCATCGATCATGTTGTTAAAGGGATGCGGGCGTATCGCCTGTTGGATGCCACGGTAACGTTTTTCAGGGGCCTGCCGCAGCCTGGCGATACCATTCAATACCACATCGAAATAGAAAAGTTTATCCGACAGGGTGAGACCTTTTTGTTTTTCTTCAATTTCAAGGGCTATATCGGTCAGGAACTCTTGATCCGCATGCAAAACGGGTGTGCCGGCTTTTTTACCGAGGCCGAAGTACTCAACTCCGGCGGCATCGTAGATACCCCGGATGAACAGAACCCATGGAATGCCGGAAATGCGACGGTCTTCGAGCACATCGTGCCTGTTGCGCGCGAAAAGTATGACCGAGACCAGTTGGAAGCCCTGCGCCACGGGAATCTGGCCGCCTGTTTCGGAGATCGTTTCAAGAGCGTTCATCTTGCTGAATCGCTCCGACTGCCCGGCGGCAGGATGCATCTTTTTGACCGCATCCTGGTTCTTGACCCTTCCGGGGGGAGATTCACGTCCGGCCTTATCCGGGCCGAAGCCGATATTCACCCAGGCGACTGGTTTCTTACCTGTCATTTTGTGGATGATATGGTCATGCCTGGAACACTCATGTATGAATGCTGCGCCCACACCTTGCGGGTTTTTCTGCAGCGCATCGGATGGATTACGGATAAAAAGGATGCCTGTTTCGAGCCAGTGATCAATATCGAGAGCGTCCTCAAATGCCGAGGCCCGGTTACGCCCCGCACGCGGCATGTCATCTACGAGATTGAAGTCAGGGAACTGGGCTATGCCCCTGAACCCTATGCGATTGCCGATGCAAACATGTATGCCGATGGCCGGAAAATTGTGCACTTCCAAAATATCGGCATGAAACTGAGCAATGTTAACAGGAGCGATATCGAACAGTTCTGGGCAAGAAAAACCCAAGATAAGCCCCTATCTCCTGCTCAACAAAGCCATGTGCCCCTGTTTTCTCGCAACATGCTGGAAGAATTTTCATCGGGCAACCCTTCTGTTGTTTTCGGAGAACCTTATCTGCCGTTTGACAGCGGCCGGTTCATGGCCCGACTGCCGCGTCCACCCTACCTGCTCATGGACCGCGTTATTTCCATCGAACCGCCCCAATGGTCCCTGAAGCCTGGCGGTTGGCTAACCGCTGAGGTGGATATCGATCCTGAGGCGTGGTATTTCAGGGCCAATCGCATTCCCCAACTGCCCTATTGCATCCTGAATGAGATCGCCCTGCAACCTTGCGGATTTCTGGCAGCTTATATGGGGTCTGCCCTGAAGAGTGAGAAAGACCTCAGGTTTCGGAACCTGGGGGGCAAGACCCTTGTTTTACAGGACATATATCCCGAAGCCTGTACCCTGACCGTGCGCTGCCGATTGGTACAAGTGTCCGAAGTGAGTGATATGCTTATCGAAGCATATGAATTTCAGGTGTTGAAGAACGGCGTTCCTGTTTATCAGGGTGAAACCAATTTCGGATTTTTTACCCGGGCAGCCTTGGATGCCCAGAAAGGCATTCGTGACAATGATCTGCCGCACAATTATCCATGGGTGGAGAATACACAGGTGGAAGGTGCGAAGGAGGACTTGACGGACGAACCTCCCATGGCGCCGGATGACCTTCAAACCGGGAGCATGCAACCAATGGCATTGCCCGGCAAGGCTTTGCGCATGATCGATCGTATTGATATTTTTAAGCCTCAGGGAGGTCCCCATGGATTAGGATTTATCCTGGCCTCAAAGAGGGTTGACCCTGAAGAGTGGTTTTTCAAAGCCCATTTTTTCCAGGATCCGGTCTGCCCAGGCTCGCTGGGCCTGGAGTCTCTCTTTCAGTTGCTTAAATACATTTCCTTGCACCACTGGGGCGAAACCCATGATTCCCAGTGGTCAATGGACAGTGAAAGTGAGCACATTTGGACGTACCGCGGTCAGATTCTACCGGATAACAAGGTCATACAGATTGAAGCCGTTGTCACCAGGATACAGGATGAACCCAAACCCGCCATTTTTGTGGATGGCCTTTTGAGTGTGGACGGTCTTGTGATATACAAGATGGAAAATTTTGGTTTGAAGTTGGTAGAATAAAAAATCCGTTTTAGGTTTTACGCATAAAACATAAAACGATTACGGTATATTAACTTAGGCTAATAAAATTCTATTTTCGGTGAATCATATATGAAATACAACCATGTCTCAATTGCCTCATTCGGCTACGAACTGCCGCCCAATGTGGTCACTTCGGATGATCTTGAAAAGCGTCTGGAGCCTTTGTATGCAGCCCTGCATTTCAAGCAAGGGCAGTTGGAGGCATTGACCGGGATCAGGGAAAGGCGATTCTGGGACCCGGGATTCGCTGTTTCGCAAGGGGCCATCATGGCAGGCCAAAAGGCGCTGGATGCCAGCGGTCTTTCGCCCGGAGCGATCCAGATGCTGGTTTACGGAGGGGTATGCCGTGACAATCTCGAACCGGCCACGGCCTGCGCTGTATCAAACGGCCTTAAATTGGGGCCGGAGACCCTCGTGTATGACGTATCCAACGCATGCCTCGGCATTATGAACGGCATGGTGCAGGTAGCCAATGCCATCGAACTGGGCCACATAGAAGCCGGTATGGTTGTTTCATGCGAATCTGCCCGGCAGATCGTTGACATTACCATTGACCGGCTTCTGGAATCCATGAACATGGATGTTTTTAAACAAACGGTGGCAACACTCACCGGTGGATCCGGCGCCGTTGCCGTGGTTCTATCCAGAACCGAAAAAAGCAAGCGCCGGCCCCAGCTCCTGGGCGGTGTTTTCCGCTCGGCTCTGAAACACCATGGCCTTTGCACCTGGGGTCCGGATACCGGCATTCCTTCCTCTGGTTTGCAGGTGATGAACACCGATTCCGTAAGGGTTTTGCAGAATGGTGTTACCCTTGGCATAGAAACCTTTGAGGCGTTCAAACGCGAACTCGATTTCAAGGATGACCAGCCGGACAGAATCGTCTGCCACCAGGTGGGCGCCACCCATCAGGATACGCTGTTGCGGTCCATTGGCATCCCCAAACAAAAAGATTTCACCACATTCCAATATCTGGGCAATATCGGAACCGTGTCCCTGCCCATCACCGCTGCCATGGCAGCGGACCGGGGCGTTCTGGAACCTGGAAATCTGGTGGGTCTCCTGGGGATCGGCAGTGGATTGAATTGCATGATGCTCGGATTAAAATGGTGATAAATTTTGCCGGACAAAATTTATTGTACGCTGCTTCGCAGCTATTAACGTTCAGTCTATATGAACTCAGCTAGCTATTAGTGGCCTAGACAACAATATTAAATGACCACCTTTTTTAAATGACTTTTGAACATAACATAGACCTGGCGCCATTCAGGCATCTTTATCCCTTTAAATCCAACTATATGGAAGTCAATGGGTTTCAGTACCATTATGTGGACGAGGGAGGTGGGGATCCGGTGATCATGCTTCACGGCAACCCCACCTGGTCGTTTTACTACAGGGAGGTGATCAAGGCATTTTCCAAAAACCACCGCATGATCGCACCTGACCATATTGGTTGCGGGCTGTCGGAAAAGCCTGATGCCGGCCGGTATGGCTACACCTTGCAGAATCGTATCGACGACCTGACAGCCTTTATTGAAAATCTGCAGATCGACCGGCCAATCACCCTGGTTGTACACGACTGGGGGGGGATGATTGGCATGGCCTACGCGCTTGAACACATCTATACAATAGATAAAATCGTCATCTTGAACACCGCCGCATTTCTACCGCCTGGCGGTAAGAGCATACCCTTAAGATTGTGGCTGATCCGCCATTTGACCTTTCTGGCCACACCGGCTGTGCTGGGTCTCAATCTGTTCTCGCGCGGTGCGGTTTACATGGCCTCTGCCAAAGGCCTTACGCCTGATGTTCAGAACGGTCTGACCGCCCCTTACAATTCCTGGCAAAACCGGATCGCTACGCTCAGGTTCGTTCAGGACATTCCTGTGTTGCCGGAAGATCCCAGTTATGCGATTGTGAAACATGCAGACCAACACTTGGATGCTTTGAAAAATATCCCCATGCTGATCCTGTGGGGAGAAAAGGACTTTGTGTTTGACATGGATTATCTTGCAGAATGGAAGAGACGGTTTCCGGGCGCTGAAGCCCATGCCCTGGCGCAGGCCGGTCATTATATTCTGGAAGATGAAACAGAAGCCGTGCTTGCCAAAATAGGTTCATTTATCAATACGACATGATCTTTCATTACGGAATATGAGATTTGCTTTTTTCGGTCTTTTAGGATTTCAATCTTTCGCGGCAATACATTAAACTATCAAATTAAAATATATAAAATAACATACTGTTTATAAACGATATGGATAATATCAACAATAACAATGACAGAGTAAATGTGGCCACCTATCTGGAGCGCATGGCTGCAGAACAGCCTTATAAGAAGGCGGTGGTTTGCTCGTCCGGCAAGGACAAAAACGGCAACACAGCTTATACGCACCTCACCTTCCGGCAGTTGCAAAGGGAGTCGGACTGTCTGGCCTACGGACTGCTTGCATCCGGGATCCGCCGGGGCACCCGCACCATTTTAATGGTGAAACCCGGCCTTGAATTCTTTGCGTTGACCTTTGCCCTTTTCAAGATCGGCGCCGTACCGGTGGTGGTCGATCCGGGTATGGGCATAAAACGGATGCTCAACTGCCTGAGTGAAAGCAAAGCATCGGCCCTTATCGGCATCCCCCCGGCCCACATTCTTAGGACCCTGTATCCAAAGTTTTTCAAAACCGTAAAAATTGCTGTCACCGTTGGTAAAAAATGGTTCTGGTCCGGGATGACGTTCCAGGACATCCGGCGAACTCCCTGGAAACCTTTTCCGGCCGCTGAAACCCTTAGAATCGACATTGCCGCCATATTATTTACCACCGGCAGCACCGGTCCGGCCAAAGGGGTGGTTTATACCCATGGCATATTCGATGCCCAGGTGACCAGTATCCGGGATCACTTCAACATTCAGCCGGGCGAGATCGATTTGCCTACTTTTCCTTTGTTTGCCCTTTTCGATCCAGCCCTGGGCATGACAGCCGTTATACCGGATATGGACCCCACCCGACCGGCCAAGGCAAATCCGGAAAATATCATTGAAGCCGTGCTTCGACACGGTGTCACCAATATGTTTGCAAGTCCTGCTCTGCTCAATAGGGTGGGCCGTTACGGGCGCGATAACCGCATCAAGTTGCCCTCCCTGAAAAGGGTCATATCAGCCGGTGCACCCGCCCTGCCCTCAATTTTGGAATGCTTTAGCGCCATGCTGAACAGGGAAACGGAGATATTTCCCGGTTACGGCGCCACCGAAGCCATGCCCGTTGCCGCCATCGGCAGCCACACCGTGCTTTCAACAACACGTCAGTTGAGTGAAAAAGGTTTTGGCATCTGTGTGGGCCACATTATCGAGGGGGTCAAGGCCCGAATCATTGCCATCAGTGACGATCCCATCTCGGAATGGTCAGATGATTTATGCCTGCCCGACGGCGAAATCGGTGAAATAGTGGTTCAGGGAAACCTGGTGACCAAATCCTATTTCCAGAGGCCGGCAGATGACCGTTTGGGAAAAATCAAACATGGCGGCATGTTTTGGCACCGCATGGGGGATCTGGGATGGATTGACAAAGAAAGCAGGCTCTGGTTCTGCGGGCGCAAGACCCATCGTGTGACCACTGAAAAGGACACGCTGTTCACAATTCCCTGCGAGGCCATATTCAACAACCATCCGGACGTATTCAGGAGCGCCCTTGTCGGCATTGGGGAGGCAGGTCAGCAAAAACCGGTGATCTGTGTCGAACTGGAAAAAAACAGTGTCCAAAAGAACAGAAAAAAGGCCTTGGAAGAGCTGTCGGCCCTGGCCAAAGGCAACGTCATGACCGCCAAGATTGAAAACTTTCTGTTTCATAAGTCATTTCCAGTGGATATTCGGCATAACTCAAAAATATTCAGGGAAAAACTCGCCCGGTGGGCCAAAAAGAAAATCAAGTAAATCATGCATGGCACCTGATTTACTTGATTTTCTTTTTGTGGGTGGCTTCGCCACAGTAAATTTGATAGAGATTAACCGTCATTGGTCATTTGTGGAAATTTTTTAAATCACGGTCTATGGAGCAATAAATTAGTATGCCAATAACGTCACGCAAAATCCTGGTAACTGGTGGTGGCGGTTTTTTAGGAAAAGCTATCGTTGAAAAACTGCTACAAAGGGGAGATGAAGTATGGTCGTTTTCACGGGGTAGCTATGTTGATCTTGAACGCTTGAATGTGAAACAAATTCAAGGAGATCTGGGCGACAAACAGGCTATCACAGACGCCTGCCGCGGAAAAGATATGATATTCCATGTTGCCGCCAAGGCCGGCTTCTGGGGACCCTACCAAGAATATTATCATGCCAACGTTATCGGTACTGAAAACGTCATCAGCGCCTGCCTCGATCAAAAAGTGCCCTATCTGGTGCATTGCAGTTCCGCCAACGTGCTAAATCACGGGAAGGGTGGTTCCTTGGAGGGAGTTGATGAATCAGTCCCCTATCCAGACTCCTTTCTTACCCCCTACCAGGAGACCAAAGCACTGGCCGAAAAGAAAGTGATCGCAGCTTCTGACAGTCAATTAAAGGCCCTTATCCTGCGCCCCCACCACATCTGGGGGCCAGGTGACAAACACTTCATCCCGCGCATTTTAGAATGGGCAGATAAGATCAGAATGGTGGGCAACGGCAAAAACCTATCCGATAATATCTATATCGACAATGCTGCCGAGGCCCATCTTCAAGCGGGCGATGCGCTGCAGGCAAATCACGATTTGTCCGGCAGAGTCTATTTTATCAGCCAGGGTGATCCTGTTTATCTATGGGATATGATTAACAGTTTACTAGAAACGGGCAACAAACCGCCAATAACAAAATCGATTTCAAGACGAGCCGCATATGCCATGGGAGCCGTGCTCGAATTTATTTACAAGGTATTTGATATTAAATCCGAACCCAGAATGACCCGCTTCTTAGCGAATGAACTGTCGACCGCCCAATGGTTCGACATCAGTGCCGCGAGAAATGATTTAGGCTTCGATCCTAAGATCGACATGGAAGAAGGACTGGAAAAGCTGAAAAAATGGCTGGAGGAAAACCGCTATGCAACTGACTGACATTTGTCCAATTGAAAAATGGGTTGAGCTGGAAAAGCAAATACATGACCGTTTCGGTCTGGACTCTAATGTGTTCAATGTTGACGGCATCCGGATTTCAGAATTCAAAGCCTGGGTCAACAAGCTGTGTCCTGCTATAAAGGCAACCGACAAGGGGCAGAGCTTTATCTGTGCCGTGGCCCATATGAACCTGGCCACCATGGCGAAAAACAGTGCAGAAGCTGTTGTGGAAGAATGCGACGCTGGGTTGGTCAAGATCGTGATCCCCATTTTTCTAAAAGAAACGTTTCTGGGTGCGGTGGGAGCCTGCGGATTGTTGATGCAGGAAGGCGAAGTGGATGCGTTCCTGGTCAACAAAATGACCGAGATCGATGAAGAAACAGTTGAAACCCTCTCCAAAGGGATCGGCAGTATTTCCTCCGAAAAAATTCAGAAACTGATCGCTTTTGTTGAAGGCGAGTTACTTAAAATTATAAACACGGATTGAAATATACTGGAAAATTTCAGGCTTTCTTGCACTACTACAGTTTTTGGTACAAGAAAATTTGTCAGTCGGGGAGCTGGTCGTAAAAATACATCATGGCATCCGAACGGGTAACAATGCCGATCACCTCGCCGGAATCCACTACAGGCAGGCGTCCCACATCATGCTTTACCATAAGACGCGAGGCGTCCATGGGGCTCCTGCCAGGCGCTATGGTGACAATATTACGGCTCATGTAAGCCTTGACCGGCGACCTGAGGTTTGACTCTTTACGAATTTTTCTAAAATCCCTTCTGGATATGATGCCCACCAGGCCGCCGTTGTCCACCACCGGAACCCCTGTGCACCCCTTGTCACGCAGGATGGCGGCTATCTCTTCCATGGTTGTGGTGGCATCCACGGTAACCACCGGAAAAGACATGATATCGCTAATTTGGATGGAGGATGTCTGGTTGCCGGACATCAGGTTCAAAATCAGTTCTTCCACAGCGTCTGGGCTGACCGATTTCAAAAGGGCAGATCCCGCGCCGGGATGCCCCCCTCCCCCAAGGCCTTTCATAATGGAACCCATGTCCAGGGTGGCGGCATTGCTGCGGCCGATAACAATGCTCCGTTTGCCGCCATTGCTGGAAAAAATCCCAACAGCAGCATCCACATTGAGGATTTCACGATACATACGCACTACCAGGGCCAGGCTTTCCACGTGCCCCTGGATTTCTATTCGGCTCATACTGAGGTTGTAGCCGTTCAGTTTTGTGCGGTTGGCCGACTCGAGCATCTTGAAAAGGATGTTTTTCTGCTTTTCCCCGTAGGCGGGTCTTAGAAAGGTATTAACAATGGATAGATCGGCTTTTCTTTCGATCAGCCAAGCCGCGGCATAGGCATCTTCAGCCGTTGTATAGGCAAAGGTCAGGTTCCCCGTGTCCTCGTAAAGGCCTGTCAAAAACAGGGTAGCCTGCATAGGGGTGATTACCTTGCGCTCCTTTTTCATTTCGCGCACCAAAAGGGTAACGGTCGAGCCGATCGTTTCCTGGTGAATGGTCTGCGCTTCTATGTTGCCTGTATTCATGTGATGATCCCAGATGGTTACGGGGAGATCATCCTTTTTTTGCAGCTTTTGCAGCCCTTCGAGTCGTTCCCACCTGTTCACGTCCGTGACGATGAGTTCTTCAACTTTGTCGACATCGACCTGATCCGGTGTCTTATATTCGAAAATATCCTTATGAATGGAAAGAAACGCCTTGACGTTGGGATTTGTGCTTTTGGGGATGAGCGGCATGGCCCCTGGTTTCAGGATCGTCATGGCCATTACAGACGCCAGCGCATCAAAATCTGTATTTTTGTGGGTCGTGATAACAATCATTTTAATAATCCATGGTTACGTATCTATTTTTCGTTCCAATCCCAATTCAATAACCATTTCCAGCTGCCGAAACAGCGGATTCTTTGAAAACTGCAGAAGAGGATCCAACTGTTGCTGTATGTCTCTGAAAGAGCGGCGAACAATATTTTCAGGGCTGGAAAAAAGACGCAGGCTTCCCTGAAACAGAAAAAAACTCAAAAAAAGGACGATAACGGCTGTGATAAAGGCATGCAGAAAAAAATCAGAGGAGAGGTAGTCACCGAGAAAATAATGCTTGGATGTCAACCATCCGATATGACCCAGCAAAACCAGAACAGGCAGGTTGAAGAGTATCTGCAGCATGAAATTACTGAAGGTTTTCGATTTTCGATCAAGGGTTGCATTCAGCGACTGCTGCCATATTTCCGTCATCGTTGCCGATAGATCCTGCTGCTGTGGCATGATGTCTTCCACCCTTCTCACCGTGTTTTGAAACCCGCCCTGCACCATTTTTTCGGCAATGTCCGGCCATTTTTGCAGCACCGTAACCCTGTACGCCTGCATAGCCGTATGAACTCGTTCATCTTTTTGGGCATCGGCAATATCGGCCTGGGTATCCTTGAAATGGCGCAGAGAGGATATGACCCCCAAAACCTGGCGTATGGGGTTGCCGAATCTGAACATGGCCATGAGCCCTGTCCCGAAAATCAGTATGCGTGCCCATATGGCAATCATCCACCCTATGGGTCCGAACCATTGATTGGCCAGGCGCTGGTATAACAGCACGTTCACACCCGGACCCTGGTTGCTGCCGTCTTTACCGATGGTTTCAAAGGCCTTTTGGAGAGCTGCGCGGTCAGCGGCCATGGCCTGCTCCTGTGCTTCCAGCAGAGGCGAGACATGCTTTTCAACGGTTGCCTGGATTTCGTCCCGGATAAAACGGCACAGGTGACGGGCACGTTCAACACGTTTTTCAGGGCCGTACGCAGGATGGTTCAGGGTATGCGATACAAGGTGCAAGAGATCTTCATACTGGTCAAAATTGTGACGAGGCCGGGCATTGTTGTCCCATCCAGGCTGCTGCAGGTGCCGGCGCGCTGAAATACAGAAAAGAGACGCCAGCGGCCTGCCCCATGCTTGGTTGATGTACTGTTTAAATTCCGGCAGAATGGCCTTGCGCAGTTCCGCCTCTTCGATGCGGTCACATTTGTTCAAAATGCCGATCAATGCACTTCCCTGAAAATAATGAAGATACTCAGAATAGAAATCCACGTGATCTCTGTTTTTTGGGTTTTCGGCATTGAAAATGCACAGTAAGATATCGGCTTTTTTAATGGCAGACCTTACAAGGGGGATGTGGTTCTCGCGGGCATTGCTGTCTGTATCCGGAGTGTCGATCAGCATGCAGTGCCTGAGGAGCCGGTTGCCGGAGTCGATGACGATCTGCAGGTTGTCTTCACCCATACCTGTTATAAGGTCATCGGCATCCTGCGGCTCCTGGCACAAGACAACACCTTTTTCCGTGGTCGGTCTTCGATTGCCGGATGCAGACAGGTTGTCTCTCCCCCCGATGGCATTCATGAGGGTCGATTTTCCAGCGCCACCAGGACCGATAATGGTGATGACAAGTTTCCGGTCGAACCCTGCTCTCAACCCCTCCATCCGTTGGCGCACCTCCTGACACTCTTTTTTAAGTTCTGCCGCAGGCTCCCACAGTGAGATGTCTTCCAGATGAGCGTGAATCCCCTCTACTGCATGCTTATAGCCCTCGATCTTGCCAAGAGCCTTTATTTTTTCACTTTCTTTCATAATTTTCTTTACCGCCCGCTACGCTCAAGGCGCAAAGGCCGCAAAGATAATATATTGTAAAAGGTCTTCTTTGCGTTCTTTGTATCTTGGCGGTTCATTTTTTTTGCTGAATACTGACAGCAATGCGTACTCCCTAATCTACAACCGAGATAATGCCCTTTCCATATCTTCAATCATCTTACCTGAACTTACCAGCGCCTTATCAGCTGCGGCGAATATTCCGCTGGTTATTTTTTCTTCAAAAAGAATCTGGATAGTGTTCAGTTTGTCATTCAACCAGGTGCGGGTTATGGGCGCCAGCAATGCTTCCAGCTGGGTTCGATCAGCTTTTTTCAGACCCGTGGTTGCGGGAATTGCCACCAGAGCATAGAGATCTTTCAGACCGAACAGGCCGGTCAGTTTGACTTTGATGCCGGCCGCCCCTACTGGGTCTCCCGTGGAAAGGATGTAAGTTACGGCAACCGTTGCCGGCAACACCGTCAGCAGAGCAGAAAGGGTCTGTCTTATTTTGAACATGAAACCGGCTTTTTGCCTGAATTGATCAGCCAGATGAAACAGGTCGCTTTCAATGTGTTTGGAAATTTCAATGATGGCGTCTTTGCTGTCGATCATGGATGCCAGGGTTTTTGTCCGGTCTTGCTCCTGCAACCTCTTTTGAGCCACAGCCACCACCGGGTGGGCGTTGATATGACCGCCTGCAAAATGACCTTTTTGGCTTTTGGAAACAGGCAACTGTTTTTCGATGGACTGCCGCCATAAGGTGGTGACCGCCGACAGCAAGTCCTCTTCAAACTGATGTGAAAAGCGATTAAGGTGGGCCCGGGCATCCTGATCGGAGCCCTTTTTTCCCGCAAACCACTTGGCCGCATTGATAGCGGCTTTAAAGGGGAGTTCGATGAAATGGCCTGCTTTACGCATATATTTCAAATAGTTTGGATCACTCTCGAACCATATTTGAGAGAAACGTTCTAACACCGGCTTGATGGGAAAGTGCTGCAACGCCGACTGTATGCATTGGCTTTGTGCTGCCTGTAACGTATCCCGATAGAGATACAGGTCAGTCCGTGATGCATTCGCATTGGCCAGCATATCCTTTGCCTTTGCCATCACGTCATCATACACCGTAGCTGTGAGATCCATGCGCAGGCCGTGTGCATCCAGTTTTGCGAGTTCGTCGATCAAGGAAACCGAATCATTGACGTTCACCGCTCTCAGGTCCGCGAATTTTTCATCTGTTGCTACGCGGTTATCTTCCTCGGCCCTATACACACCCAGCACATATTCTTTGGCTGACTCGCCGTATAGATTACGAGCAACGGTTTGGGCGTGCTCCTGGATTTCAGCGCTACCGTAGCTCCCGTAGACCCGGTAGACAAGAAAACACCTGCGCTGACCGATGTCCGTGAGCATCCTGGCTATGAAATCGGTATTGTCACGATTGTTGTAGTTGGCATTTGTAAATATATAGATAAGAATATCAGCCAGTTCAAATGCCTGGCGTGCCATGTCGCGATTGGTGTAGTTGCCGTTGAGGCCCGTATCGAAGTCTGGGGTGTCCAGCAGGATCACATTGGCGGGGACACGGTCCTTGAGCACATAAAGCGGGTTTCCGGGCTCTATCAGGTCATGTTTTTCAGACAAAGGACGGGCCTCGATGCCAAAAGGCGACAGCGTCCGTTCGAATTCATCTCCGGATTTATACATGTCAGTACCGGCTGCCGCCAAAATCCGACGGTTGATGCCGGCTGTCCCGCCTGTGGGAGAGACTTGCTCTTGGATCATGCTGTTGAACACGGTGGATTTGCCGGAAGACCCCCCCCCGCAAATAGCCGCCACCAGGGGGAAATCACCTGCCAGGCGCGGCAGGAGTTTTTTATCCACCACGCTTGACCAGCGCCCAATGTTATCCATCCCATCTTCAAGATAAAGGGTTTCCACAATCTGCGGCAACCCAAGGCGTAGTTTCTTTATATTTTTAGCTATATCCGGCGTTTGCCGATACTGTGTATCCATGGTGTTTATTTTTTGGTCGCGATCATAAATCCTGTGCGTATTACCAGCACCAAAACATAAGGCGTGTATGGTATAAAATCAACCATTTGCAGGAACTGCCAGGCTCAAATGCCGGTCATTTTCCCCGTACATCAGTCGTTTATCCTTCATCATGTTCAGAAAGGGCATTAACTGTTCCGTCGAAAGATCGGGAAATGCGGCAAGGATTTGCTTTGCGGAACGATTGGTTTGGCAAAGCAGATAGATTTTTCTGGAAAGGCCGGCCAATCGGTGGGTATCACTTGGCCCTTTATGCCTGCGTTGTCTAATAATCAGGAAGGTGCCGCCGTCCTGAAAGCTGAGAATGGGCTTGCTATGGGCTTTGGCATGCATATGAGCATACATCTCGCGCCATTGGCTGATTTTCTTTTCAACAGGTTTCCATACTTTTCGCTGCCTGGAAATATCCCCCCTGTAACTTTGGATGATGAACTTGAGCCCCCTGATCATCTTTTCAGGAAAGAGGATCCCATAGGCCGGGTGATTGCCGATGGATTTTATATTGAATTCCCGATAGCTTTTCCAAACCGGACTTTCAAGGCCCAGCCAGAAACGCACCGGTTTGAGCGGCTGAAACGGCATGGCAAAATCGATTGCTTCCAGGGTTTCGGTTACATCTTTAACCTCGCTGCCCGGAAATCCAAGGATCAAGTTGGAGCTGTTTTTCAGCCCCAGCATTTCGCAGTGCTTCATGATTTCCAGATTTTGAATCACCCGGGTGCCTTTGTTCATCTTTTTGAGAAGGCCGGCACTGAGGCTCTCGATACCAACCTGCACCTCCTGAAACCCGGCTCGCTGCATGCGCACAAGTTCCGGCAAGGTCGTATTGGCCCTGATTTCACCGAACAATTGGACATCTTTTCCCAATTGGCGGATTTCCTTAAACGGTCCCCTGCCCTTTGAATTGGGCATGATATTGTCCATAAAGGCCACAGATAGGGTCTGGTGGTTCGATGTTAATGCATCGATTTCGCGGGCAACCTGCCGGGGTGCTTTTGTGCGGTAGCCTTGCCACTGGAGATTGAGGTTACAGAAAGCGCATCCGTTCTTATGGATGTGCTTTCCACGGGTTTGCGCTTCAGCCACATTGGCCTGGAAAGTGGAACGTTTCCACCAGCACCCGCGCGAGGCTTCGATGGGAAGGGTCGGGAAGAAACGATTTTCAGGCGAAAATCGTTGCAGCGTTTGGAAATAGTCCTTGTACTCCGGACAGGGAAGCTGCTCGAGATCTGAAACCTGTGAAAAACGAGCGGAAAGTATATTTTGACTGTGGCGTGAGACAATTCCCGGAATATCCTGTTTTTTATCCAATTTATTTCCGTTGTTAAAGAAACGAATCAGTTCCAGCAGGGGTACTTCCCCTTCCCCTTGGACAATGAAGTCAATATGAGTAAAGACATCGAGAAAGTCCCGGGCCGACGGCCCACAAAAGGTGGTACCCCCCACAACAATTTTGACCCTGGGGTTTATGCGCTTTATCTCGCGCATGATATAGAGCGAGGCGGTCATCTGGCAAAGGGATACAGAGAAGCCTAACAGGTCCGTTTTCCGCCACTCTTTCTGCCGGATAAGGGTATCGGTAGCGTTTTTTACACTATGTACCAAATCCGTAAAAATATGGTGCTGCAGGTCAGGTTCCCTTGACGCATATTGAAGGTATAATTTTTCAATAGAGGCTGTCCGTTCAGGGTGCAGTATCGCGGCATAAACAGTTTCCGCCAACCAGGTTCGTTGCGACAGGGCCTGGTACGCCTTATAGCCTATTGTTTCGGCAATGTTTAAAAACAGGTGCCAGGCATGGATGTGCACATCTGTAAGGTGTTGGTTAAGATAGGCTTTGAGTACGGAAATCTGAATGGAGGGTCGGTTGAACAGCGGCCAGGGTGACGCCACCAGCATGACGTGCCGGATTTGTGCAGGCAGGGGGTCAGCGTTCATGGCGTTTTCCGCCAAGGTAATTTGCGTGCATATTCGATTTTACAACTGGTAACGTTTCGATATCCGGGGGTTCGAAGCCAAAAACAATTCTTAAGAAATTCAGGGTGATGCGACAGGTAGCCCCCCACAAGACCTCCCTCTCCTTATGGCCTTTATGCAGGTAACAGGGAGAATCATAGGTCTGCCAGGTGACCTCGTTGGAACCCGGCAGAGCAAAACTGTATTGATAGCGTACATAGTTGGCCGGGTTCAGCAGCTTTCTAAGGGGGATGAAAATGATTTTTTCCACTTCCCAGTTGGGAAAGAACCGTTTTTGGTGGTTCACCCAGCCGGCCAAAGGATAGATGGTGCGCTTGAACAGCACCAGTTCCTGAAATGGCAGGGGACCTAGAAATTTCACATCCAAAGGGAAAAGGCGCATCTCCTCAAAGCTTTCCCGCAAACTGGTCGAGAAGAGCGACCGCAGTATGCGGGCCTGCACGGACTTTCCAGATTGAAATGCTTTCCACTGCGGCCACCTGGCCATGGGAAAACCCGGCAGTGTAAGGGTTTTGCCCAAAAGCGGATCCAGGGTCGGCATGACGCCTCCGCCCGGGCAGCATAAATCACCTGGCTGCCGCACCTTGTCTGATCGCTTGTTCAGAATCAGACAAGGCTCTAGCGGTGTTCCATTACCGCAAGTGTTGAACCCCAGCAGAAACAACACGGCCGAGGCGCTGGCAAGCTCCTGCCAGTCGTTAGGGTACGTTTGATACGGCAATACATTCTGCGCGGTCTGGTGCTGTATTGTTTCAATCAGAAGGGTTTTGTTTTTTAGGATGGAATACAATTTGGGACCCAAGCTTATATTTAAAGTAAAAGATACATAACCTGTGTTAACCTATTAAAATAATATTATATAAAAGAATCCAGCGAAGAGGAGGGCATCGCCCTCCTCTTCGCTGGATTCTTTTATTTTAATAGACATTCCAGTGCCTTCAGATTGGCCTCCTGCCCAACCGTGATGATGGTATCGCCCTCCTGGATCAGGCTGTCGGGCTTGGGGTTGAATTCCATCTTTCCATTGGATTTTTTGATAGCAATGATCAACACATCAAGGTTCTGTTGAATTTTAGAATCCATCAGCGAGGTATTGATCAATTTGCAATCCCCAGTAACAGGAAGCTCTTCGAAGTTGATGTCCGTGTCCTTGTCGGCAAAGGCCATCTCAAGAAAATGAATGACCGTGGGCCTCAAAATGGCATGTGCCATCCGCCTGGCGCCAAGATCATAGGGGGAAATGACCTTGTCAGCACCTGCTGATTCGAGGGTTTTTTTGGCCATCTCCTGATTGGCCCGGGCAACCACGAAGAGTTGTGGGTTGAGCTGTTTGCTGATCAGCACAACGAATACATTGTCCGGGTCAGACCCCAGAACGGTCAGCAGCCCTCTGGCCCTGACAATACCGGCCTTTTCCAGGTTTTCCTCTTCATTTGCCTCGCCTATGATGTACGGCACATTGTCGGCCTCCATCTCCTGGATGCGCTCTTCTTCCTTTTCAACGATCAGAACCTTAAGATCTTTTTGCAGAAGATACTGGCAAAGCGTCTTGCCGATGCGTCCATACCCGCAGATGATGTAGTGATTTTTCAGTCTTGCAATGGTTTTTTCCAATTTCCGCCTCCCGAGAATGACCCGTATACGCCCTTCCACCAGAAACTGCATGGTGTTGCCCGCCACATACAGAAAAAGGCTGACCCCGAATATGATCAGCACCACCGTGAACATGCGGCCTTCCGCACTTATGCTGTTGACTTCGCTGTATCCGACCGTTGCCAGGGTGATGGTGGTCATGAACATGGAGTCGATGACATCCCACCCTTCGATCGTCATGTAACCTGCCGTCCCAAAAATGAACAGCGCCAGAAACAGGATGAGACTTTTTGCAGCTGAGTTGAGATGCAGCATTAAATGCCTTTATAGCGGTTGTCATGAATCTGTATATTCTCTGTAATCAGGCTCTTAAGATAGAGTAAAAAGGGTGTTAAGTCAAAAAAAAAGAAATGCCCGCTCATTTTTGAGCGGGCATTTCTTTTTTATATGGGGCTATGCCCCGTTCCATCATTTTTGCATAGATATATTATTTAAAAAAACTCTTCCTTCCAATGCCGACCAGCCCTATGAGGCCTGTTCCAAGAAGCAGCATGTTTGCGGGTTCCGGTACACTCGCGTGGATTGTGTCGTTGCCGCATTCGAGAGTTAAGTGAATCAG
>JBDLJD010000040.1:0-29449 GCA_039714495.1 Thermodesulfobacteriota bacterium | reverse complement strand
TCAACTCTCTTTTTGATCTCCGGAAGGGTTTCCAGCAACACCTCGTAGGTGGAATGGTGGGGATGGGCAATGCCCACGGCAAAGCCCTGTTTGTTGGCGATGCGCACAAGCTCTTTAAGCTGCTTGTGAATAAAAGCCGAAGTGTGGCGGTGGTCGATGAACACATCCCGTTCGGCAAAGGAGACTTGGAGCAGGCTGGCCGACATTTTGCACATGGAATCGCGGGTGGTCCGGCTGTCCACAAAGTAGAGCCCCCTCCTCTTCAGGACGGAAAAGATCTGGCGCATCTGGGGCGCGTTGGCAGTCATTTTCGAACCCATGTGGTTGTTGACACCCTTGATTTCCGGAATGGCATCCAGGTTGGCGTTCAACTGATCGATGATTTCATCCGGGGACATATCAGAAAGCAGAACCCCGGGACCGGGGTTGACCTTGGGGTATTCATTGGGTTCCATGGGCTGGTGAAGCATCACTTCCAGGCCGTTTTCCCGTGCCTCCCTGGCTATACGTTTGGTGAAGGGGCTTTGGGGCAATATGGAAATAGTCAGGTTGCCGTCGAGCCGGATAAATTTCCGGGCCAGTCTACTGTCATTGCCGAGATCATCGATGATGAGGGCAACCTTGGGCAGCTGGTCGTGGGCCGGCGGCACGGGGTCTTTTGGTGATGGTGGGGGCGGCGCCTCTTTGGGGTATATTTCAAAGGGAGGCTCGGTTTTCGGACCGGATTGCCCTTTGTACGCCAGCTGTGGTTGGTCACGCTGCAGCAGGATGTGCACGAGCACACCGGCGGTGACCACCAGGAAGATCAATATGCTGAGCCCGGCGATGATCCTCATCAACTGAGATGTTCTGGCAGTCTGCTTGCGCGCGGGCTTCCGTTTTGACGGCCTTTTTTTACGCCCCTTAGGTTTTGCCTTAGCCATTCCGGATGTCTTTGAAAATGTCGTAGCTGATCAATATATCGAGTGCGCGCATAACCTGATTATCTTCCTGAAGTCTTTTAATCATCAGTGACTCAGATGACAATGGCTCTTCTTCCCCGTTTTTCTTTTCCTGCTTTTTCTGTGTGCCCTTTCCTTTCAGCGGTTCTGCATCCAGATGATTTTTCAGGTCTTTCTCTTTCAGCATTCTGCCGTGGTCCTGCTTTTCCACATTTTCATCGAATCGAACATGTTCGATGGCGATGTCCGGCACCACACCCTTGGCCTGAATCGATCGGCCGCTGGGCGTATAGTAGCGTGCGATCGTGAACTTGAGGCCATACCCGTCCCTCAGGGTCTCGACTGTCTGGACAGAGCCTTTCCCAAAAGAGGTCGTACCGATAATGAGAGCCCTTTTGTGGTCCTGCAGTGCGCCGGCAACGATTTCCGATGCACTGGCGCTTCCGCCGTTTATGAGTACCACCACCGGATACTCTCTTTTACTGGCGTCCGGCCGCGCCTTGAACGTTTTGGTGTGTTTGCCTTCACGCCCCTTGATGGTGAGAATAGTGCCTTCTTCCAAAAATATGTCGGAAATCTTGATGGCCTGACTGAGAATGCCGCCCGGGTTGTTGCGGAGATCGAGCACCAGGCCTTTCATATCAGGGTTTTCCGCTTCCAGTTTGTCCAGCGCCTCGACCAGGTCGTCGGTGGTTTTGTCCCGGAAATTGGTGATCCAGACATACCCGAAACCCGGTTTCAATGAAACCGCCTTGACGCTTTTAATGGGAATCACATCCCGGACAAGGGTAAAATCAATGGGATCCGGTACGTTTTCTCTGAGGACGGAAACCACAACCGTGGTTCCCTTGGGGCCCCTCATTCTGTTGACCGCATCCCTCAGGTCGATGGTTTCCTCGCCGTCCACCTTGATAATTTTATCCAAAGCTTTGATGCCTGCTTTGTAGGCGGGCGTCCCGTCGATGGGAGAGACGACCGTTACGTACCCATCCCGCATGGTGATGTGGATGCCGATTCCGGTAAACTTGCCCTTGGTGTCGATGCGCAGTTCTTCAAAGTCGTCCGGCGGGAGCAGAGCTGAATGGGGGTCCAGGCTGCTCACCATCCCCTGGATCGCCTTTTCTATCAGTTCCTGGGTGTCGACAGGGTCGACATAATTCTTCTGAATCAGTTCAATGACATCCGAGAAGACTTTCAGCCCTTTATAGGTTTCCTCGTTATCTGCGGCCAGTTTATGATAAAATCCTGCGCCGATGGTGCTTATGACAACGAAGAGGCCGATTACCAGCCATAGTTTCAGGTTGTTATTGCGGGTAACTGTCATTATGTCTCCTTTTAGGACTTTCTAATCCATTGCATGGGGTCCACCGGTTTTCCATGGTAGCGCACTTCGAAATGCAAACCGGGGCCTTCTATAGAGCCGCTGTCACCCACGGTGGCAATGACTTCGCCGGCTTCAACAGGCTCCCCCTTTTTTTTGAAGAGCTCTTCGGCATGTGCATATACGGTATAGTAGTGTTCACCGTGATCGATGATGATCATATTGCCGTACCCTTTGAACCAACTGGCGTAAAGGGTCGTGCCTTTGAATACGGCATGCACGGGTTCACCGCGATCGGCTTTAATATTGATGCCGCTTCTGAAATTGACCAGCTTGAAACGCGTATCCGTATACGTACCGTAAAAGTGTATGATTTTACCCTTTACCGGCATCATAAGCAAGCCTTTTACGTTGATGAACAACTCCGGTCGGGGCCCCTCTTTTTTTTCGAACGGAACAGAATCATCGTGCAACCGACTGATTTTTTCGTCAAGGGCCTGGGCGGAATGTTTCAAAGACGCAATGGCTGCTAGCTCCAGAGATTTTTCATTGCGGATTTTTTTCAAAAGAGCGGTGCGCTTGTTTTTGGCGGCCGTCGTCTGGTCAATCTGGAGCGTCAGGTCTTTTTGCAGGAGCGACAACTCCTGTTTCTGCCGCGCCAGATCATTGGACACCCGCACCAGATCATGGGTGGCGTCGCGCAACGCTCCCAGCAATTTACGGTCTTCGTCTAGAACGGTTTCCAGCAGGGTTCGACGGTAAAAAAACTGGTACATGGAGTCGGCTGACGCCAGATAATTCAGCTTGCCCAGTTGATAGAGTTTATAGAGGGCAACAATGCGTCGGGACGCATAGGTTTTCTTTTCCTGGATTTCCCCGGCCAACGCCTGAGAACGGGATGTGTTGTGGTCGATCTTGTTTTCGATGTCTTGAATGGCGGACTTCAGCGCGGCTACCTTTTTCTTTTTAGTGCTCAAGGTGTAGCCAATATCATGCAAGTCGTCGATAACGGCCATTTCCTTTTTTTCAATGGCAGCGATATTTTTTTGATGAATTTCAATTTCGTTGTTTTCCGCTTCAGCGGCAAGGGGGCTGGCGGAACCAAAGACCAGACACAGCGCGGCCAACAGGATTTTCAATCCGGTCAGGGGAGATACGCTATAGAATACGGGTCTGTTCAAGGCAAGGGCACCTTCATGCTTTAAGAAACTGTTTCAGGGAAACATAACAGCCGACCCACCCGATGAACATGCTGCCGGCAATAAAGCCGGCAATCATTTCCAGGCCGAGAAAGTGCATGTCCAGAAGCTCGGCCGAAAGGCTGCTGTGAAACTTTTCGGAGATGAAATGAAAGGCTATAAAGAGCCCGGCCATCCCGATTATGCCCCCCAGGCCGCCCAGGGCCATGCCTTGAATGTAAAAGGGGGTTTTGATGAACCTGTCTGTGGCGCCCACCAGGCGCATGATGACTATTTCTTCCTGTCGGGAATAGAGGACCAGGCGCACGGTATTGGCAACAATGAATAAGGTTGCCACTAAAAAAAGGCCGCCCATGGCGTAGCCAACAAATTTAAACACATTGATAATGCTGGTAAATTTTCCGATCCACTGCTGCCCGTATTCCACTTTGTCGATATGGGGGAGCGCTTCGATAGCCCTGGACAACCTTTCAATTTCCGCCATTGTTTGGGATTCGGGCTTCAGGCGTACCTCAAAGACATCCGGCAGCGGATTTGTTTCCAGACCCTCCAAAAGCGAGGCCTGCCTGCCCATCTGTACCTTCATCTGGGCCATGGCCTCCTTGCGGGAGATGAAACGGGCTTCACTGACGCCCGCAAGTTTCTGGATGTTGTATTTCAGGTCAAGGCGGTTGGCGTCGTCGGCAGCCGGGTCAAGGTAAACCAGGGCACGGATGCCTTTTTTCCAGGTGTCGAGAAGTTCGTTGGCATTGTAAAAAAAAAGGGCAAAAGAACTGACGATGAGAACAGACAGGGCGATGGTGGTGACAGTCACCGTGTTCAGGAAACGGTTGTTCAGAATGTCCTGTAAGGCTTTTTTGAAGAAAAACAGCTTCATTATGCGATGAGCCTGCCCTCTTTGAGCTGAATGACCCGGCCTTTTGTGCTGTGGATCAGCTCCTTGTCATGCGTGGCGACCAGAACGGTGGCGCCGCGTGCGTGTATATTTATCAGCAGATTCAGGATAGCCTCGGCCGAGTCAGCATCCAGGCTGCCGGTGGGTTCATCGGCTAAAATGATCTTCGGGTCACCCACCACGGCCCTTGCCACCGCAACCTTCTGCTGTTCACCCCCTGAAAGGCCTGGTGGAAAAGATCTTGTCCGATCTTCCATACCCACTATTCTCAATACGCTGCTGACCTTTTTCTGGATAAACTTACGGCTCATTCCCCGGGCTTCCAGAACAAGGGCAATATTCTCATAAACGGTTTTGGTGGGAATGAGTTTGAAATCCTGAAAGATGATCCCGAGCTTCCGCCGCAGTTCAGGCGCGCGTTTAGGAGATACGCGCGCAAGGTTCATCCTGTCGATCAGAATCTGCCCCTCGGACAGGGTTTCTCCCAGGTAGAGCAGTTTGAGAAGGGTGGATTTCCCGGCCCCGCTGGGGCCGGCTAGAAACAGAAACTCATTCTTGAAGACATCCAGAGAGATATCAAACAGTGCGTTGTAGGCGCCATAGCGTTTGTAGACATGAAACAGCCGTATCAAGGCATCTTCATGGCGCTTCATTCCATAACTTCCTGGCCCATTGCCCGGTAAAGGGATGCCTTGGCAATTTTGTATTCATACAGGGCGCTGTAATAATTGGTCATGGTTCGCGACAGAAGTGTCTGGGCAATAAGAACATCCGTGGAGGTGGCCACCTGTTCCTTGTAGCGCTCTTCGTTGATGCGGAAGTTCTCCTTGGCCTGCTCGATGGAGGTTTCTACGGTGGCAATGAATTTCTCCGCTGCCCGTGTTCTGAGATAGGCCTGCTTAACCTCTGTACTGACATTATCCAGAATTTGATTTTTATTGAGGGCGGCCTGGGAAAGCCGGCTGTTTTTTTCCTTGACCCCATATGCGGTCCGGCCCCATTCAAAGAAATCCCAGGAGGCAATGGCGCTAATGTCCCACGCGTCATCGTCTTCGATTGCTGGTGCAATAGCGTCATCCCACTCCTCACCGAATTTATAGTAGCTGCCGATGAGGTTGATTTTGGGGTAGTAATTTTTTTTAGCCAGCTTGATGTCCTTTTCCGCCATGGCAATTTCCAGGTTGGCCATTTTGATTTCAACCCGGTTTTCCTCGGCAGTATGGAGGCAATATTCCAGGTCGTGCACAAACGTGGTGTACTCGAGCATATCAATGACTTCAACCTGAGTATTGATCGGTCTGCGCAGCAGAATGTTGAGGTCGGACTTGGCGTTTAGAAGGTCGTTTTTGGCCAGAATGACATTCTGGGTGGCATTGGCCAGTTCCACTTGGGCCTGGAGCAGGTCGTTCAGGGGGGACATGCCCACTTCATAAAAATTATTGGCCACGTCCTTCTGGGCCTCGATCTGTTTTTCCGTCTCCTGAGACACCTTTAAAAGCTTCTCGGCCTTCAATACGGTAAAATACGCCGTGCGAGCCTTCAGTATAACGTTCTGCCGCACGAACTGTTCATTGGCCTGGGCAATGTCCAGGCCGTATCCAGCCATCTCGTACTGGTTGATAATTTCAAAGCCCGTAAACAACGGCTGTTTAAAGGAAGCGGAAAAATTATACTGATCCCGTCCCGTAAGAGCGCGTTTTATTGCCGTATCTTCATCGAGAAACGTGTATTGATAGGTGGCGTTAAGCGTAGGGAGGAAATACGAGCGGCTCTGTTTCCGGAGAGCTAGAGCGGCGTTGGTTTCCTCTTTGGATGATTTGATGCTAATGTTGGCTTTGATGGCCATATCGATGACCTGCTGCAGGGACAGGGGCGTGCCCGGGGCTTCCTCACTTGCAGCGGCAGCAGGAGTGATAACGCATGCCATGGATAGCAAAGCCAGTATGCGGAGCGCTTTCCATTTGGTTTTCATTGGTTTAGAATCCTGATCAATGGCCTGACCCACAGATGGATTTAAGTTTGACCTGTATATCAATTGCTGATAAATTCCCATCGAGACCAAGGAGTGCTGTCACCAGTTTTCCTTTCTCAGAGCCTCCACTGAAACCCATTAATCTCGCTTCTTCCATTCGGTGGAGGCTTTTTATTACCTGGATCTTACACATGCAAGATTCAGGTATTACCTGATAGGCACACTAAAATCAACCAATTCTTGTTTTGGGATGCTGCCCGGGGCAAGGGGAAAAGGATGACCGTATGAAAGAAGAACTCATCAGACTGCTTTGTGAAAAATCGTTCCGTTACACAGAGGAACCGACCTTCAAACTGGTTTCCGGGAAAATGAGCCGCTTTTACGTCAATTGCAAACCCACGACCTTAAGCCCGCGGGGCATGTTCCTGGTCGGCAATTTGGTTTTTCAGCAGATAAAGGGCCTCGAGGCCAGGGGGGTCGGTGGCCTTACCTTCGGGGCGGACCCCATTGCCGTGGCAACGGCGTACACCTCTGAATTGAAGCAGCAGCCGATGAACGCCTTTTCCATCCGCAAAAGCAGAAAAGACCATGGTGTCATCCGCTGGGTTGAAGGGGATTTGGAACCCGGGGACCGGGTGGTCATCATCGACGATGTGGCGACAACCGGCGGATCAACCATCAAAGCCATAGAGCGGGCCACGTCGGAGGGGTTGCAGGTGGTCAAGGCGGTCATTCTCGTGGACCGGCAAGAGGGCGGGGTTGAGAACATACGCCAGCACGTGCCAGACGTTTCCGCTGTCATAACCCGCGATGAACTGGTGGTGCACTGGAAACAAATAAAAAAGTAAGATCGACTTTTTTATTTGTGTAATTTATTCGGGGAAATAGGTGGCGCAGGCGTCGTCGGACTCCCAGGCGGTCACGCTGGAAACGCGGACACCCGGCTCCGTGAATTTTTCCTGCAAAGACCCGGCGATATACTTGGCGATGTTTTCCGATGACGGGTTGCCATCCTTGAAGTATTCCAGTTCATTCAAGAACTTGTGGTCAAGGCTTTTCATGATATCGGATACATGGTGCTTGATTTCACCGAAATCCATGACTACGCCCGCATCGTTAAGCCGATCTCCGGCAATACGGACTTCTATTTTCCAGTTATGACCGTGCAGGTTTTCACATTTTTTAGCAACCATCTTGAGCTGGTGGGCGCCGGCAAAATGGTTGGTTACTTTCAGTTCAAACATCTTGATCTTCATTCCTCATATGTTATTGGGCGGCTCTCTCTGCGCCGCCCTTGAATATATTTTTCAGTTTGTCGGAAAGAGTGTTGGCTTCCAGCTTGGCAAATTCCCGTAACAGAGACTCCTGTTTTTTGGAAACATGGGTGGGGGTTTTAACCGCAATCTGGATAATCTGATCCCCTCGTCTCCCTGTCCTTAAGGAAGGAATGCCTTCTGCACGAAAGCGGTAGGTGTCGCCAGGCTGGGTCCCTTTGCGTATTTTCAACACCTTTTCACTGCCCAGGGTGGGCACATCGATCTCATCCCCCAGAGTTGCCTGAACAAACGAGATGGGAATTTCACAAAGGATGTCTGTGTTGTTCCGGGCAAAGAATTCATGCTGTTGAACATGGATGAAAATGTAGAGATCCCCGCTCGGCCCGCCATGATGACCCCCTTCGCCTTCACCTGAAAGGCGCAGCCGGGACCCTGTATCCACACCGCCCGGGATTTTGACCGAGACCTTTTTACTGGTTTTGATTTGGCCGGCACCCCGGCAGGATGTGCAGGGACTGACGATGGTCTGCCCTGCGCCGCGGCAGGTGGGGCAGGTGGTGCGGACGGTAAAGAAACCCTGGCTCCTGGAAACCTGGCCATGGCCGTTGCAGCTGCTGCAGGTTTCAGGGTAGGTTCCCGGTTCACAGCCGTTGCCCTCGCACGTGGTGCAGGTTTCCAATTTTTCCACGTCGATTTCGGTTTCCGTGCCAAACGCCGCATCCATGAAGGAGATGCTGAGATCATACCGGAGATCGGATCCTCTCTGGACACGGCTCCGGCCTGAACGGCCATTGGATCCAAATCCAAAAAAATCTTCGAAAATATCCCCAAAACTGGAGAAAATATCTTCGAATCCTCCAAAGCCCGAAAAACCGGCGCCTTCCAGCCCCTGGTGTCCGTACTGGTCGTAAATGCTGCGTTTTTTTTCATCCCTCAGCACTTCATACGCTTCCGCCGCCTCCTTGAACTTGTCCTCGGCTTCCTGGTTGCCGGGGTTTTTATCGGGATGATATTTGAAGGCAAGTTTTCGGTAAGCTTTTTTTATTTCACCGTCAGATGCATTACGGTCAGCACCCAACACCTCGTAGTAATCTCTTTTGCTCGCCATTGATTTGTCACTTGTCGGTTGTCCGTTCCAACCAAACGGAATTCAGCCCGTTGCCTTTTCGGCTGGGGCATTGGTTCTGGGTTCGTGGTATCCGCCTGTATTGCTAATTAATTAAAATAATGCCGAATACAGGCTTGTCAATTGACCAAGCTTGCATAAACAACGTGGCCAAGCAATCATAATAAATTGCTATTACTATCATTATGATAGCGATGGCATTATTTCCCGAATATTTCCCCCGGTGAATTCAGATGATGATGTATTTTTGGCAACGTTTGGGTGATTGAAGATCAGTCCAGGAAGGATCGGCGGGTGAGGGTGTCCTTTTGCCAGCGCTGATCGTTTTTTTGTGGATATTCAATATTGTAGTGAAGCCCGCGGCTCTCCTTGCGGTAGGATGCACATTTAATAATGAGCTCGGCAACCGTGGCGATGTTGCGCAGTTCAATCAGGTCCGGGGCGACTTTGAAATTCCAGTAATATTCCTGAATTTCCTTCTGGATGATATCGATGCGGCGCCTGGCCCGCGCCAGGCGTTTATTGGAGCGGACGATGCCCACATAGTTCCACATGAGTCGGCGAATTTCATCCCAGTTGTGGGACACCATGATGCCTTCGTCACTGTCGGTGGTGCCCGCCTCATCCCATTGCGGCGGTTGTACTGGCTGCAGGTCGATGCTTTTCAGGTCTTTGATGGCCTGGTCGGCGGCGCTGTGGGCATAGACGAGGGCCTCGATGAGAGAGTTGCTGGCAAGGCGGTTGGCGCCGTGCAGCCCGGTACAGGCTGTCTCACCGATGGCGTACAATTGTTTGATATCGGTGCGCCCTTTGGTATCCGTGGCAATGCCCCCGCACATGTAATGGGCTGCGGGCACGACGGGAATCGGTTCGGCGGTTATGTCGATCCCGAGATCCATGCACCGGCGGTAAATATTGGGAAAGCGTTGTTTGACAAAGGCGGAGTCCCGTTGCGAAATGTCGAGGAATACCGAATCGGCGCCGCTCTTTTTCAGTTCAGTGTCGATGGCGCGGGCCACGACGTCCCTGCAGGCCAGGTCTTTTTGGGGGTCATAGTGGTGCATGAAGGGGTTTCCGGCGTTATCCACAAGGACACCGCCGTCACCGCGCACGGCCTCGGAAATCAGAAAATTCTTAGCATCCGGATGGTAGAGGCAGGTAGGGTGGAACTGCACGAATTCCAGGTTGGCCAGTGATGCCCCGGCCCGGTATCCCATGGCGATGCCGTCGCCGGTGGCGATGTCGGGATTGCTGGTGTACAGATAGACCTTGCCGGCCCCGCCGGTGGCCAGAAGGGTTGTATGGGCGCAGAAGGTCTTTACACGGTTGGTTTGCTTTTCCAGGGCATATGCACCGCAGCAGAGATCGTCGTGGGCAGTGGTGACCAGTCCCCGTTTTATTCTGGTTGAGCGGGTAATCAGGTCGATGGCCAGGTGGTTTTCAAAAACCGTGATGTTCTCGTGCCGGCTGACATGCTCCACAAGAACACGTTCCAATTCCTTGCCGGTCATGTCCTGGGCGTGTACGATACGGCTTTTCGAGTGGCCGCCTTCACGCCCCAGATCCAAGCGGGGGCTTTTACCGGCCTGCTGTTGATTCTTTTCCAGATTGAAGTGTACACCCAGTTGAATGAGATCCCGGATTCTGTCCGGGCCGTTTTTAACCACTTTCTCAACCACTTCATGGTTGCACAAGCCGTCTCCGGAGGCGAGGGTGTCCTGAATGTGAAGGTCAAAGGAGTCGAGTTCGTCAAAAACAGAGGCGATACCGCCCTGGGCGAGACTCGTGTTACTGTCCATCACCCCTTCCTTGGTGATGATGGCGACAGACCCGAATTCCGCCACTTTGAGCGCAAAGGTTAGCCCGGCCACGCCACTGCCGATTACGAGGAAGTCCCAGTTATTTTTCATAGCAGTGACGATCTTTTCTTTTTAGGCCTGGATAACACCCCAATGATGAGGCCCAACGCCAGAATACCCGCACCGGTGAGAAACATTGTATAGTTGTTCTTTACTCTGGCCAGTTCGTTTTCAAGGCCGTCCACCCGTTCGGACTGTTCTGCCAGCCGGGTGGTCGATTTCTGGTGTACGGCCTTCAATTCAAGGTAGGTGGTGGATTCTTCCTTGAGATTGTTGAGCGCCTTTTGTGTTTTTGCAAGGTCCGTCTGGGTGGTCTGCAGGTCGGCTGTCAATGTTTTGTTGCTGGAGTTCAGTTCATTGTTTTCCTTGTCAAGGATATCTGCACGGGCAGCCAGGGCGGCATGTTTGGAACGGAGGTGTGCGAGAACCATGTCACAGGGCTCTTCGGCGGTGAGGTACCGGTGCAGCACCCAACCCTCCTTGCCGTCAGGAAGCCTTACCTGGGCCCACTCCCCTTCTTTCTGCAGCACTTCCAACCCTTGCCCCGAAACGAGCAGTTTGATGATCTTGCGGTCGGTGGCTGGGCCGGAACGAAAGGTAATGTGCATTTCATCGCTGACATAGTTCGTTTCAGCAGAAGCCGGGAAGGCGGTCAGGATGACGCACAAAAGGAAAAGGCCGATATATTTGATGCTCAGGTCCATGTTATTTCCTTTCTTGTGCTCTTATTTTGTGTTGAAAAAGCGGATTCTGTCAATAATTTCTTTCAATACACAGACAATTATGGTAATTTTATCATTTAAAATATAGCGTTATCCGGTTCTGACTTTTGTCAAAGAATCATATGAATCGGAAAAGTGAGATACGACCGATGATTGCATTTGATCTTCAGTGCGTCAATGGCCACACCTTTGAGGGGTGGTTCGAAGACAGCAAAGCCTATGAGTACCAGAATAAAAAGAAAATGATCGCCTGCCCGGCGTGCAACTCGACATCTGTTACCAAGCTGCTGTCAACGTTTGCCATCAAGGGTTCGCCGACCCTGCCGGATACGATCCAGCATCAACCGGACCTGAAGAGGATCAGCCACGAATTGACAGAATACGTGGAAAATAACTTCGAAAATGTCGGCTGCGACTTTGCGAAAGAAGCCCTCAAAATACATTATGGTGTTGAAGAGCCCAGAAACATAAGGGGGGTCAGCACCAAAGAAGAAGAAAAAACGTTGAAGAAGGAAGGCATTTCTTTTTTCAAGGTTCCCCTGCCCGCCTCGACTGAGTCCGATTCCTGATTACCCCAACGCTGGGGATTATGAAGCTATGTCCGCAATCCGCTGGGCCAGCCTGCTGGCCCGCAGACGCGGCTTGTCGTTGCCCAGTGCGATGTCCACAGCCCTGCGATTGCCGATCAGTACAACCAGGCGTTTCCCCCTCGTTATGGCGGTGTAGAGCAGGTTGCGCTGCAGAAGCGGGAAATGCTGGGTCATGAGCGGAACGACCACGGCAGGGTATTCCGACCCCTGTGATTTGTGTACGGAAATGGCATAGGCCAGGGACAATTCGTCAAGTTCCGAGAACTCGTAGGCCACCGTCCGACCCTCGAAATTCACTTTCAGGAGTTCCTTGTTTTGATCCGCCGATGTAACCATACCGATGTCACCGTTGAAGACGTCTTTCTGGTAGTTGTTTTTAAGGTGCATTACCTTGTCCCCGGGTTGAAAACGGGCAGCTGTGGATGACCGCGGCTTCGGGGCCGGATTCAACCGTTTTTGCAGCAAGGCGTTGAGGTTTAATGTGCCCACAACCCCTTTGTGCATAGGGGTTATCACCTGAATGTCCCGAATGCTGTCAAAACCTGTCTTGTGCGGAATAATGCCGCAACAGAGGTCCACGATGCGCCTGGATGCGCGTTCGGGGTCATTTTCCTCGATGAAACTGAATTCCGGCAGATGGTCGCCGGCAACGGGTTCATTAAGGGCGGGAAGGCGGCCCCGGCAGATCTGGTGGGCATTGACGATGATGCGGCTTTGCCGGGCCTGCCTGAAAATGGTGATGAGGGTAAAGGTCGGGATTATTTCCGAACCGATCATGTCGGCCAGCACGTTCCCCGGACCCACGGACGGCAGTTGCGCCGTGTCGCCCACCAGGATCAGTTTTGCGGTTACGGGCAGGGCATTGAGGAGGTTGTGCATCAGATGAATATCGACCATGGAGGTCTCGTCAACGATGACCACGTGTGCATCGAGCGGGTTGTCCCGGTTTTTTTCAAATATCATTTCCGTGGGATTGTATTGCAACATTTTGTGAATGGTGGCGGCTTTCCTGCCGGAAACTTCCGCAATACGTCTGGCGGCTCTCCCGGTGGGGGCTGCCAGCAGTGTTTTTACCCCAAGGGCATCGAAAACAGCCGCAATGGAACGGATGAGGGTGGTCTTGCCTGTGCCGGGCCCTCCCGTAATAACCGCTACCCGCTCGGACAGAACACCGTTTACCGCGGTGAACTGCTCCGGGGAGAGCTGTATGGCCAGCTTGTTAAGGATTTCCCGGTGGACGGTTTCAGGGTCCATGGCCGGTAAACTGTCAGGTACGGAAAGCAAGGCGGCCAGTTTGTGGGCACTGGCTTCTTCGGCAAGGAAGAGCGTTTCATGGTAAATGGCGCTTTCTAAGCCATCGTCCATTTCAACGGGAGCGGCCACGATCTTGTCTGTGGCGGCAAGTCCGGCAATGGCGTCTTCCAGCAAATTTTCATGAATATCAAACCGTTTTATGCAGCGCTCGAGAAGTTGACCGTGGAACAGGAATACATGTCCATCATCGCCGGCCCGCTTGAGAAGGTAAAGGACGCATGCCTTGGCCCGCTTGAGTTCGTCAATGGGCTCACCGGCGTTTTTTACGATCTGGTCGGCAACAAAAAAGCCGATGGCAGGAATATCGTTGATAATTTGAAAAGGATTGTCCTTAAGAATTTCAATGGCCTCGGCGCCGTATTCTCTGAAAATTCTGGCACCGTAGGATAGATCCACCCCATTTTGGCGTAAAAAGGCCAACAGGCTGCGCAGGGTGTGGTGGGCCTTCCATGAATCCGTGATCTGCTGGATTCTTCCCTGACCGATGCCTTTCACGGCAGTCAGTTTTTGAGGGGCATTTTCTATAATTTCAAGCGACTGTTCACCAAATCGCTTGATGATCCGTGACGCCATTTTGGGGCCGATGCCTTTAATGTGGGCGGACAAGAGATATTTGCGGATACCGTCGGGGGTTTCCGGCAGCAGAATTTCAAAGCGCTCTATGCGGAACTGGGGGCCGTACTTAGGGTGATGCTGCCAGGCACCGTCAATTCTGAGGTTTTCGCCCAGGTTGGGGTCCGGCAGGTAGCCAAGGATGCTGATGGTGCTCCCGGAGGTGGTTTCTTTGAACCGGGCAATGGCGAAATGGTTAGTTGCGTTGTAGAAGGTGATGTGGACCAGGTGGCCTTCCAGCGTAGTGGGTTGATCGTTCATTTGGTCTATCCTGATACTGTTTGAAACTGTTCAATCAACCATTCCACGGCCTGGTACAGGTCTTGAGCCACCCTGTCGGGCCTGATGCCAAGGTCTTCCAGCTCCTTTTGTGCTTTAGCAAAGTTGCCGGTTTTAACCAGCACGGCGAACCTGACCCCCGCCCTGCGGGTGCAGGCGATATCTTTGGCGCTGTCTCCAACCATGCCGGCAAGGGAAAGGTCGATACCGTACTTTTTCCTGGCGTTGTGGATCATGCCAGGAGCGGGTTTGCGGCAGCTGCATCCCTCATCCGGGGTGTGCGGGCAGTAAAAAATATCATCGATGCGGCCGCCTCGGGCACGGACATCGGTGATCATAGCGGCATGCATCGTGTCGAGGGTCTTTTGGGTAATCAAGCCGCGGTGGAGGGCGGACTGATTGGTGATGACAATGACTTTAATGCGGTTTATCGTAAGATTTTGAATGGCGGATAAACTGCGCGGCAGAAATTCGAATTCAGCAAGGGATTTGATGTATTCCGGTGAATCCCGGTTGATGACCCCGTCTCTGTCTAGAAAAACAACAGGCCCAGGCGATTTATTCGGCGACAATGAAGGCACCCTCAAACCCCTGTTGTATCAGAATATTTTCGTATTCCTCAGCCTGTTCTAAAGATGAGGCTCTGCCAACACGCACCCTGTACATGACTTTTTTGCCGTCGTCGTAAGGTACGATGTGGACGTTCATGTATTTTTTTTCGAGCTTTTGCTTCAGGCGCACGGCATTTTCTTTTTTACTGAAGGCACCCACCTGGAAGGTAAAATTTCCCGAATAATAATCAATAGGTACATACCCAGGTGAGCTGCCGCTATTTGAGGCGCCGGCCTTTCCCAGGGCAACAATTTCCACGGGTGCGGTTCCCGGGCCGACAATGTCCAGCTTTGTGGCAGCGGCATAGGAGAGGTCTATGATCCGACCGCGTACAAACGGGCCGCGGTCATTGATTCTGACTTCGATGGAGTTGCTGTTGGACAGGTTGTGAACGCGGACATAGGTTCCCAGAGGCAGGGTTTTATGGGCCGCGGTTATGGCATGCATGTCATAGATTTCACCGGAGGATGTTTTTCTGCCGTGGAATTTTTTCCCATACCAGGAAGCCTTGCCCTTCTGCCTGAAGTTGGTGGCATCCGAAACCGGGTAATACCATGTTTTACCCACCCGGTAGGGTTTGGGTTGGCCCGGCTTAGCCTTCGGCTGCGGACTGGGTGTACTGCAACCATTTATTGTCAGTACCAGAATGAGGAGCACGCTCAGATATAAGGCGCAGTTTTTGCGATAGTTGCTGTTCATCGTTACAATCCGTTTCAATAAATTTTCACATCCCATTGTGCATTGCAAAGCATGAAGCGTTAATTTTACAATAAGATGTATCCGCGCCTGGCTTACGTACACGCTGTGAAAATCTATTTTCCGAGTGCAATTTTCAGCACTTCTTCCATTTTGTCAACAGCATGAAACGTGATGTCTTTGAGAACTTTTTTGGGCAGTTCCTCAAGGTCCTTTTGATTCAATTTCGGCAGAATAATGGTTTTTATACCAGCCCTATGGGCGGCAAGGGCCTTTTCCTTGATCCCCCCGATGGGCAGCACCTGGCCCCGCAGGGTAATTTCCCCGGTCATGGCCAGATCCTTTTTTATGGTGGTATTGGTCAAAAGGGAGGTCAGAGCGGTTAGCATGGTGACCCCGGCGGATGGCCCATCCTTTGGAATGGCGCCGGCCGGCACGTGAATGTGGATGTCGTGCTTGTCAAAAAAATCTTCCGCAATACCAAGGGCTTTTGCATTGGTACGGATGTAGCTCAGCGCCGTCGTGGCGGATTCTTTCATGACATCCCCGAGTTGTCCGGTGAGGGTCAGCCCCTTTTGGCCTTTCATGGCCGTGGCCTCGATGAACAGGAGTTCTCCGCCGGTGGGCGTCCAGGCCAGGCCTCTGGCGATGCCCGGTGTCGAGATCCGGGATTTGGTTTCCGCTATGATTTTAACCGAGCCCAGGTATTTGGAAAGATTGACCACGTTGATGTTGACGGAAGTGGCTTTTTCCTCGGCGATGCTGCTGGCCACTCCCCGGCAGACCGTGGCAATTTCGCGTTCCAGGTTGCGCAGCCCGGCTTCCCTGGTATAGCCGGTGATGATGCGCTTTACAGCCCCCTTGCTGAACCGGATCTGGTCCGCCTTCAGACCATGGGCCTTGCGCTGGCGGGGAATAAGGTAGCGGTTGGCGATTTTGATTTTTTCATCGGCCGTGTAACCCAGAAGCTCGAGCACCTCCATCCGGTCCCTGAGGGCAGGCGGGATAGTGTCCAGAACGTTGGCGGTGGTTATGAACATGACCTTGGACAGGTCGAACGGGACATCCAAGTAATGGTCGGAAAAAGAGAAATTCTGTTCCGGGTCGAGAACTTCCAGAAGGGCTGAAGAAGGGTCTCCCCGGAAGTCACTGCCGACCTTGTCGATTTCATCGAGCATGAAAACAGGATTGTTGGAACCGGCCCGGCGGATGCCCTGGATAATCCGTCCCGGAAGCGCGCCAACGTAGGTACGCCGGTGTCCCCTGATTTCAGCTTCGTCCCTGACGCCACCCAGGGAAATACGGATAAACTCGCGTCCCAGGGCCTTTGCAATGGAGTTCCCCAGGGAGGTCTTGCCTGTTCCAGGGGGGCCTGCAAAGCAGAGGATCGGCCCTTTGGAATCTGGTTTGAGTTTTCTCACGGCAAGGTACTCGATGATTCTGTTTTTGGCTTTTTGCAGGCCGAAATGATCTTCATCCAGCAGCTTGCGGGCTTTTTTAATGTTGAGATTATCCTCGGTGCTCGTTGCCCATGGCAGGGAGGTCATCCAGTCCAGATAGGTCGAGGCCACAGTGTATTCCGCCGAACTGGAATGCATCTTGGACAAGCGTTTCAGCTCTCTTTGCGCCTCCTTGACCGCTTCCTCGGGCAGGTTGTTTTCCTCTATTTTCGTATGGTACTCTTCAATCTCGACCGCCGAGTCATCTTTTTCGCCAAGTTCCTCCTGGATGGCCTTCAGCTGCTGGCGCAGGTAGTATTCGCGTTGGCTTTTGTCCATGCCGCCTTTGACCTGGGATTGAATTTTATTGCCCAGCTCCAGCACTTCAAGCTGGTGGTTGACCAGCCGCATGACTTCCTTGAGGCGTTTTTTTACATTGTCCAGTTCGAGGACCTTCTGCTTTTCTTCAGCGGTGGCGCTGATGCTCGAGGCAACCATGTTGGCCAGAGTGCCCGGTTCCTGGATAGACTTGGCCATGGCACTGATTTCAGGGGGGAGCACCGGAGAAAGCTCGACAACCCTAGAGAAGAGGTGGATGATGTTGGACATCAATGCCTCGGTTTCCGTATTTTTATCTTCCTTTTCATCGATGTAGTCTGTTTGGCCCATGAGGTACGGTTTATCACCGACAAACGACCTCACCTTGAACCTGGACAGGCCTTGAACCAGGATCTGGGACTTGTTGTCGTCTGTTTTGGCCATTTTCAGAATAAGGGCACTGGTTCCGACGCGGTGCAGTTCTTCTTGGGAAGACTGCTTTTCACTTGACGGGTTTTTTGAAACCAGCAGCCCTATGACGCGGTCGCTGGACATGGCATCGTCGATCAGCTGAACGGATTCCTGCTGCATGACCACAAGCGGCAGAACCATTTTTGGGAAAAGGACGGTATCATACAGGGGCAATATGGGCAGCACTTCAGGCAGTTTGCCGGGATCGAAGTCCAAGCCGGTGTTCTGATCATCCATGTTGGCCTCCACTATTCAAGTAGAAACAGGTAGTTGCTTCAGGTATCATTTTTACCCGATACGGGTATTTTATAGGCTTTTTCCACTTTCTGCTTGGCGAGCCGGATTTGGAGAAACCCATTGGCATAGGATGTCGATACGTTTTCAGTATCAATGGGGGCCGGGAGATAGAGAACGCGTTCGAAATTGCCGTATTGAATTTCCGCCAGGCGGTAGGTGGCGTTGGCACTGCGCGGCAATTCCTGCCGGGTACCGAATATCTTCACGGCCCGGTTGCTGATTTCGACCTCCAACCTGTCTTTGTCCACCCCGGCCACTTCCGCGCGAATGATAATGTCATCCGTGGTTTCATAAATGTCCATGGACGGTTTCCACGTTCGTTCCTCCAGTGAAAACATGGGGTTGATGGAACGGAAAATATCTTCAATGGAGCTTTCGACTTGGGATTGCACCTTTTCGAATTCTTTGCTGAACCGTATCTTGATATAGTCCATTTCTGTGCTCCCGGATAAAGCGTTATGCCCGGCCTTTAATGGCCAGGCAGGCAACAATGGGTTAATTGTGCATTGGTGTGGTTATCAATTTCTGCTTTTTGCATGAGCCGCGTCTTTCAGAATTGGCATGCAATATTCAGGTAATGAAATTAACACCAAGGCTCGCTTTTGTAAAGGTAAGATAGAAATTGCAGTTTTCAAGCAAATCCTTTAATATTCAAGACATGCACGGCAACAATGACATAGGGCCCAGGAAGATCATCTCCATACAGTATGCGCTCTATTTCGGTACATTGGGGGTGTTTTTGCCCTACTTCAATCTCTACTGCCACCACCTGGGATTCAGCGGGGTCCAGATCGGCGCCCTGTCATCCTTAAGGTCGGTGGTCCTGGTGGTGTTTGCATTGGCCTGGGCGGCGGTTGCCGACCGGTTCCACATACGCAAGCCATTGTATGTATTGTGTAATATTATCAGTACCCTTGTCTGGGGGTTTTATTTTATTGCCGATACCTTCTGGGCGATGTTTATGATTACCGCCTTCTACGGGGTCTTTTACGCGCCGATCATCGCCTTTCTGGAAGCCTTTTCCATGGAGCTCCTGGGAAAAGGAAAAAGAGGCTATGGCGGGCTCCGGGTCTGGGGTTCGATTGCCTTCATTGTGGTGGTGACACTGGTGGGGTGGGCTCTCGGCAGGCTGCCCATAAAATCCATCCTGTGGTTTATTTTTTCGGGAGGCGTGCTGCTGAGCCTGGTCGGGCTGAAAATGCCTGCTGCCACCGGCGCATCGAAAACACCTTTCCGGAAAAGCATTAAGGCCTTTTTGAATCAACGGGCGCTGGTGTTCCTCTTTTGCGCCTTTTTGATGCTGGTCGGCCATGGGGCCTATTATGGTTTCTTTTCAATCTACCTGGAAAGCCTGGGCTTTGGCAGCGGCTTTATCGGCCTAGCGTGGGCATTGGCCATCCTGGCTGAAATTGTGGTCATGGGCAACTCCAAGCGCATCTTTGGGCACTTGTCGCTGGAGAGGGCATTGGCTGCCGCGTTCATCATTGCCGTTATCAGGTGGGTGCTTCTGGGAACGTTGCATACCTGGTACACCATCCTCATGCTCCAGGTTCTGCACGCCGGGACCTATGCCATGTTCCACATGGCCAGCATCCTCTATATGGACCAGCTATCCCCTGAAGGGGCCAAAACCCTGGGGCAATCCATCAACAATGCCATGACCTACGGACTGGGATTGATGGCTGGCTTTTTTATGAGCGGTTTCCTGTACGAGCGCGCAGGTGCGTCCGCCACTTTTATGGCCAGTGCAATCGTAGCCTTGCTGGGCGGCGTCATTTTCATAGGGTTCCAGTTCCTGGATCGCCGGCGGGCAGCATAGGGTTCAGGAATTTTTTGTCGGGAAGAGGAGGTGCCGCAGCCAGTCCCGCAAGCGGTTGTTTTTCAGCATCTCCCTGTCATAGCGGTCGAAGGCCCTGAAAAGCTGTTCAGGCTGGTCGAACCATTGGGCCCGGGTGGTAACGGGTCTGTCGGGGTCGAGCTGTTTGACGGCCTTGGCCGGGTTGCCGGCTGCCACCGTATTGGCCGGGATGTCTGCGGTCACCACGGCGCCGGCGCCCACGATGCTGTTCTCCCCGATGGTGACACCCTTGCAGACAATGGCACCGTCCCCGATCCAGACATTGTCGGCAATGTGAACAGGAGCGGTTCTGCCCGTGACGACACGGTTGTAAAGATCGTGCCAGTCAGAATCGGTAATAAACGCATTGTTGGCAAACATGCAGCTGTGGCCGATGCGGATTTCATCGGCCGCACTGATGCGGACGCCAGGGCAGAGCATACAGTAGTTCCCGATATGTACGCGGCCTTTTCCCGGGCTCTGGGGCCAGACGGAAATCCGTACATTTTTGTCTGATGACGCGATGATGGTGGCATAGTCACCGATGTGGATGGGGCCGCCGAATATTTCTACGTGCCAGGGCTTCATGAAGGTCGTTCCCTGGCCGAGGGACTGAAACTGGGGTTCGAGGAAATGCGTACCGTACAGTTTTTGCAGGCGGAGATAGAACTGCTTTAAAAAGTAAGGTCGGTGGTCTTTACGCAAAGCGGATTACCTGAGTGTTTCCCACGGTTGCAACGTTGGGGTGTTCATTGCCCGGTGGCCCAGAAGTGATGACTGAAAATCTGGCTGGCCGGCGTCAGTTCATAAATAGCATCTGCAGCCATGAGAATGACGGCATTGGTCCAGGTGATTTTCTCTTCCGGCCATACAATGATGTCGGGATAGGTATAGCCGCACCAGTAGGAGCCGTCTTCAAAGTTGCGGCCGACGATCCAATTGAAAACGATTTCGGACAACTCGCGGTTGCCCATGGCGGCCAGCGCCAGGATCAGTTCGGATGTTTCCGCCAGTGTGACCCAGGGTTCATCAGATACACAGCGCACCCCCTGGCCGGTGATGATAAACTTTTTCCATTGCTGGTCGATGCGCTTCTGGGCATCCTCCCCCTGAAAGACCCCTGCCAGAACCGGGTAAAACCAGTCCATGGAAAAGCGGGATTTGGTCATGTTGAAAAGGTGAGGCTTGTGTAGAATGGCATGGCCGAGTTTCTCCATGGCCATCTGCCAGGAAGGCTGGGCATGCCCCAGAATTCTGGCGATGGCAAGGGCACACTTCAGGCTCATGTAAATGGAGCTCGACCCGGTCAGAAGCGCCATTTTGTCAATGCAGCCATCGGGGCTGATGGCCCAGTACACCTCGCCGTTGGCTGTCTGAAGGTTTAGGGCAAAGGTGATGCCCTTTTGCATGGTGGCCCACATTTCCTGCAGAAAGGCTTTGTCACCGGTTGTCAGGTAATAGTGAAAGAGCCCCACGGCCAGATAGCTGGACATATTGGATTCCCGGGTTTTGTCATCGGGTTTCCCGTCCCGGTAGGCCGAGTACCAGCTGCCATCCTCAAGCTGCGTATCAGCCAGCCAGCGATAGGCCTTAATGGCTCTGTCCAGGTGGCCGCCGATGCAGAGCCCCATGGCAGACTCGACATGGTCCCATGGATCGGTCTTGTCACCCGGACTCCACGGAATTTCTCCGTTTGGTTTTTGGGTATCTGCAATCAGCCCGGCCACGGCGTCAATGTCGATGGCCAGTTCCTGCAGTTTCTTTAATGCATACGCATTCATTTTGTCTCACCTTTTGAATATTTACATAAAATCATATACATAAATTGAAATGCGGACCGGCGCAAGCTAAATTTTAAAACAGAAAAATCAGGCTGAACCGTACCATCGCGGACATAAGAACCTGCCATCGCAGGCAACCCTGCTCTGGGTTTCTTGACAAGGCCGGAATATCAGATTACATAGTTCGTTCTGAATTCCTAAAATTTGAAATCCTTTAAAAAACAAGCACAGACATCATTCATGAAAACCTCCGGTTTGAAAATAAAACTGCTGCACCTAGTATGGAGCATTTTTCCTTGGCTGCTGGTTGCCGGGATCGTGGCCGTTCTCTTTTTTCTGGGCGAACGCATTCAGCACGAGAAAACCCGCCTCGAAAAAGCCAAACAGGCGGCGATCAAAATCGAGGACGTGCCGGTCAGCGTCATTACCCTCACCCTTAAACCCGTTCGCCTGGAGGACAAGATCAACCTGCCGGGATACGTGGACCCCTACGAGGATCTCTGGGTCAAGGCTGAAGTGGGCGGGCAGGTTGTCAATATTCTGGTGAAGGAAGGACAGACCGTGAAAAAAGGCGAGGTCCTGGTAGCGTTGGATGAGAGGGATTATCAGCTGCGCCTGTCCCGTATCGAAGCTGCCTATGATCTGGCCAAGCTGGAGTACGACCGCATCGCCTCCCTGGATAAAAAAGGCATCACAGCAGCCAACCGCATGGATGAAGCCAGCGCAAACTACAAGGATGTGACTGCCCAACGGGATGAAGCCAGGCTGGCCCTTGCGCGGACCCGTATCACCGCACCCATCAGCGGGCGGATCAACACGATCGTTGCAAAACAGGGGGACTTCATCCAACCCGGTGCGGAGATTGCCCAGATCCTGCAGGTTACCGATGTAAAGGTAACGGTCGGTATCCCGGAAAGCGATGTAGCCTCTTTATTCGAGCTTGAATCGTCGGCGGTGGTCATCGAGGCGCTGGGAAAACGGCGGGTCAAAGGAAAAAAGGTGTTTCTTTCCAGACAGCCCAGAAATCTGGCACGCCTCTTCGACCTCGAGTTGATCGTTCCCAATCCAGACGGGAAGATCCTGCCGGGAATGTTCGCCCGGGTCGAACTGATCAAGGATGTATATGAAGATGCCTTGGTCATCCCGCTTTACGCCGTTATCAATCAGGGGGAACAACGCCTTGTTTTTGTGGAACACGACGGCAAGGCAGAAAAACGGCTGGTCCAGGTAGGCATGCTCGTAGATTGGCAGATTCAAGTCATTTCCGGGCTGGAAGCCGGTGACAGGCTCGTGATTGTCGGGCACCGGCTCCTTGAAGAGGGGCAGGTGGTCGATGTGGTTCAAAATGTCGGTAGCCCCCAGGAGATTCTGGCGCTATGATCGTTTCCGACCTGGCGGTAAAAAAAAGGACCAGTGTCATGGTCCTGGCGCTGATGATCATTATTTTCGGGGTGGTTTCCTATACCACCCTGCCCCGTGAATCCGCTCCTGACATCACGATCCCTTATATTTTCATCATGACGAACTACGCCGGTGTCGCGCCCGAGGACATCGAAAACACGATTACCATACCCATTGAGAAAAAGTTGAAAGGTCTCGAGGGGGTTAAGAGCATCGAATCCTCAAGCACCGAGGGCATGAGCTCCATCGTGGTCGAATTCATAGCCGGAACCGACATCGACGATGTCCTGACCAAGACCAAAGATAAGGTTGACATGGCCAAACCGGATCTGCCCAGGGATCTGGAGGATGACCCGGATGTACGCGAGATCAACATATCTGAAATGCCCATCGTGGTTTTTTCCCTGTCCGGAACAGCCGGCCTGGAACGGTTGAAAGAGATCGGTGAGGACCTGGAGGAGGACTTCGAGTCGATTCCGGGGGTACTGGAAGTGGATGTGACCGGCGGGCTGGAGCGCGAAGTGCGCGTCGAACCCTATCCTGACAAACTGGCCTACTTCGGGCTTTCCATCCTTATGCTGCAGGATGTGATCGCCCAGGAGAACCAGAATGTATCCGGCGGCGCCATTCAGATGGGTGACGGTCGCTTCCAGCTGCGCGTGCCGGGCGAGTTCCGGACGCCCGATGAGATTTACGGTCTGGTGGTGGGCCTGCACAACGGTCAACCCGTGTACCTCAAGGATGTGGCCAGGGTTGTGGACGGGTACAAGGACGAGGAGGGACGCTCCCGCCTCAATGGCAGGCAGGCCATCAACATACAAATCAAGAAGCGGGCCGGTGAAAACATCCTGGTTATCATGGAAGAGGTGTCGCGGATCATAGAGCAAAAGCGGCGGACCTGGCCTGCGGGAACGGAAATCACCAAGCTGATGGATCAGGCCAAGGAAATCCGGATGATGGTTTCCGACCTGGAGAACAACATCATTACCGGCCTGGTCCTGGTGGTGATCGTTCTCTTTTTCGTGATGGGCGTGCGCAATGCGATTCTGGTGAGCATGGCCATTCCGTTTTCCATGTTCATATCCTTTATCCTCCTGGACGCCCTGGGCATCACTCTCAACATGGTCGTACTTTTTTCCCTGACCCTTGCCCTGGGCATGCTGGTGGACAACGCCATCGTTATTGTCGAGAATATCTTCCGCTACATGGAACAGGGGGTGCCACGCATTCAGGCGGCCATGCGGGCCACGGGAGAGGTGGCCCAGCCGGTTATCGCATCGACCCTCACGACGGTGGCCGCCTTCTTTCCGCTCATTTTCTGGCCCGGCATCATGGGCGAATTCATGTCCTATCTCCCCAAGGCCGTTATCATAACATTGTCGTCATCTCTTTTCGTGGCCATGGTGATCAATCCGGCCATGGCCGCTATTTTTCTGAAACTGCCCATGGCGAAACGATTGGTCATGGCCAGGACAACGGTCGAAGAAATTGAACGGGCCGGAGAGGCGCCCATCACTGTCCGCGGCCCCATGCTCAAAGCCTACCGCTGGTTTCTGGACCGCGCCTTGAACCACCGGGTAGCGGTGCTGGTCATGGCCTTTTTGGCGGTGATTGCCATGGTAATGATATGGCTCTTTCGTATCGGCCTTGAAAAGCCGGTGGAATTTTTTCCCAGTGTCGACCCGAGCAGCATTTTTATCAACCTCGATGTTCCCGAAGGTGCCGATATAGGCTACTCGGACCGCATTGCCCGCCAGGTGGAGATGGCACTCTGCAACGGACCCGGCCAGCCCCTGTCTTCACCGGATGAAGATCCCCTGGATTGTTACCAGAGCAGTACGGATCAGAAAAACCACACCCTGAGAAGAGGCAATCAAGTGGTGGGGCTTACGGATATGGAAAACGTGAAGGACATCTATTCGCGTACGGTCGCCGTGCTAGGCGGCAGCTCGCAGTTCGAGAGCAACTCTCCCAACCATATCGGTATTCAGTTTTACGATCTTGAAGACCGCAATGAATCATCCAAAGATACAACCGAGGAAATCCGTCAACGTATTACCGGCATTCCCGGGGCGCGCATCAGCATCGCCGAGCAGCAGGAAGGCCCGCCCACCGGGGCGCCCGTCAGCATAGAGATTTCAGGGGACAATTTTTCGGTTCTGGGGCGCATTTCCAAGGAGATCCGCAATACACTGGAGAAGATTCCATTTGTTCAGGATATTCGCGATAATTATGTTGCCGGCGCACCCACGGTAATGGTGCGTGTGGACCGGCAAAAAGCGGCAATGATGGGCTTGTCCACGGAAATTATCGGCTTTGCGCTGAAGGTGGCCTTCAACGGCATCAAGGTTTCAACTTTCCGGGAAGGTGATGAGGACTACGACATTACGGTCCAGTTGTCCAAGGAAGACCGCAAGGTCACAAACATTCTCAGGGAGCTGCTCATTCCCACAGGCGACGGACTGGTTCCCCTGAGCACCATTGCCAAGTTTGAAATCACCGGCGGCCTGGGGGAGATCAATCGCATCAACCACGAAAGGGTGGTAACGGTAACCGCCAATGTGGATGAACAGCACGTCCCCAGTGCGGTGGTGAGAGCTCAGGCTGGGGAAATCCTGGAAACAATAAAGCTGCCGCCCGGATACAAAATACGCCTTACCGGAGAGCAGGAGGAACAGGATGCGGCCCAGGCCTTCCTACTAAAAGCCTTTGCCGCGGCCCTCTTTCTCATCATGCTTATACTGGTCACCCAGTTCAACTCTGTTTTGCAGCCGCTGATTATTCTGACATCGGTCGTCCTCTCTTTAGGAGGGGTGTTCCTGGGCCTTTCCTTTATGGAATTTCCATTTGGAGTGGTCATGAGCGGCGTTGGCGTCATTTCCCTGGCCGGTGTCGTGGTAAACAACGCCATCGTCCTGATCGATTACACCAATCGGCTGCATAGCCGGGGGATGCGTTTCCGGGATGCCGTTGTTGCTGCCGGATGCACACGGCTCAGGCCGGTTCTGCTGACGGCCATAACCACCATTCTGGGGCTGTTGCCCATGGTTACGGGGGTGGCTTACAATTTTCGCAAACTGGAGGTGTCCTGGGTCAGCGAATCCACCCAATGGTGGAGCTCCATGGCAAGTGCGGTCATTTTCGGATTGGCCCTGGCGACGATTCTGACGCTCATCGTCGTACCCACGCTTTACGCGCTGATCCACACCACCAGCCTTGCTTTTTCCCGTTGGCTAAAAGCGGTGAGCAGAGCTTATTGGGCGCCTTTTTACCGGTTGACCGGGGCAGAACCGGAAGATGAATAACCTGCATGTATAGGGGAGGGTATTATGGTGAGCAAGGTGGCAGTGTGTACTGCCGATGCGGCGGAAATGGGCGGGCCCTATGCTCAGGCAGTCACTCACAACGGGATGATCTTCCTGTCCGGGCAGGGTGCTGTGGATCCATGCACCAACCAGGTGAGGATCGGGACCATCGAGCACGAGACCAGGCTGGCCATGGAAAACATCCGTATCATTATGGCGGCTGCCGGGTCATCCATGGGGAACCTGTTGCAGGTTACCGCATACCTTACGAACATCCGGGAGTACGGAAGATTTAACAGCGTATATGAAACATTTTTCGACAACAATCACCCGGCCCGGACCTGTGTTCAGGTGGACAAACTGCCCTTTGGCCTGCGTGTTGAAATCGACGCTATCGGCGCCCTGGAAGGAGATAATCCTTAGAACGGCTATATTTTGTTTGACTTATGCGGGCGGCACCCCTATCATCGATTTATCCGGGTAGAATCACTTGCACGTTCACTCCTGATTAGCGGGCTTTTCTAAAAAATACGTACCCTGGATCTGTATAATACCATCAGTCCGACCGGTTTATGACCGGAACCTATCAAAGGCAATTGTACCCGGAATAGACCTAGCCCTTTGTTGCATCAACACCATAGCTGAGCATGGTTGTGGGGTGGTAATGACGTATGCAGCACAGGGGGCCCTTCAGATTAACTCTTTTTAAAAGGAAAGGAGGCCAACATGACAGACAGCGTTTACAAAATTATCGAACTTGTCGGAACGAGCACTGTTTCCTGGGAGGATGCAGCAAAAAATGCGGTGGAAAAGGCATCCAAGAGCCTCAGGGAGCTGAGGGTGGCGGAAATTACAAAACTGGACCTGAAAGTCGAAGATGGAAAGGTTGTCGCCTACCGGGCCCGTGTCGCCCTTTCATTCAAGTACGGGGCAGATTGATATAAATCATAAATACGAGCAATAGCTGCATAAGGAGAAGTCGCCGCTGGCGGCTTCTTTTTTTATCAACCATATTGACAAAAAGCACAGCCTGTAATAATTCGCGGAGGAATTATTTTTCTGTAATACGTTGCTAATCAGGCATTTGTCAAAGAAGGGACTTATATGAACACCAGCGGTTACATGATGGAAAGCGATGAAGAAGCGCGTCGCCTGGATATGAAGACAGTACCCAAGACCGTGCAGGAGCATGCCCTGTGGGCAGGCCTTAAACCGGGCATGCGGGTGGCCGACCTGGGGTGCGGATCCGGAAAGACATCATACTACCTGAACAAGCTGGCCCAGCCGGGTGGCGAAACCGTGGGAGCGGACATAGCACAGCAGCGTATAGATTTTGCAACATCGACTTACCAGGCTGACGGTCTTTCCTTTACGCAAAAGGATGTCATGGAGGATCTCAGCGATCTGGGGCAGTTCGATTTCATCTGGATTCGCTTTGTTCTGGAGTATTACCTTGCCGAGAGTTTCGATATTGTCAAGAATTTAACTAATATTTTAAAACCCGGCGGCATTCTTTGCCTGGCTGATCTGGACTATAACTGCCTTACCCATTTCGGCCTGCCGGAAAGGCTTGATTCATCCGTCAGAGGTATGATGACGATGGTTGAGGAAAAAGCCAATTTCGACCCCTATGTTGGCCGCAAGCTCTATTCTTATTTATACGACCTGGGGTTTCAGGACATCGACATGCACCTTGCCCCCCATCACCTCATCTTCGGGGAACTGAATGAAGTCGATGCCTTTAACTGGACGCTGAAAGTTCAGTCCCGGGGCGTAAAAGCTGCGTACAAGTTTGATCAGTATGAAGGCGGCTATGATGAATTTTTCGATGAATTCAAGCGGGCCTTTCGAGATCCCCGGCGCTTTACGTACACGCCCATAATCCTGTGCAGAGGCAGGAAACCGGCTTAGATGTGGAAAAGCAGCCTGTATCCTTCCTGATAAAAGTAAAACCAGCGGGTTCCCCCCTCCCATAACAATAGCATAAAAATGCCCGACAAGCCGGCGGCAAAGGCGATGGCCGGTCCGAGGAAGCGGGTATTTTGCGGTTGACCGCGTTTTCCATACCAGAAGCGGAAGATTATTTCACTGGCTCCCATCCCCATAAACAGGCAGGAGATTAGACGCGTAAACCCGGCGGCGACACGCATTCTCTCTTTCATAAATGGGTGCTGTTTCAGACAGTTAACAAGGATTTTCATTAATAGGCTAAGCGTGAGTTTATCAATTTTTAGAAAGGGAGTGCCTTTTGATTTCAGAAACTCATGAACAAGCCGATTATAGTATTTAAGGTGCTTGATTATAACCATTCAATCTCATTGCGGTGTTCACCTGCAACGATCTTGAATATAATGGCTATATATGCTAGATATCTGTGATTTATTTATAGATATAAAATGTCGGTTTGCTGTAATTCCAGTTCGATCCCTGATTCTTGCACGGGTTGGTGGCTTTTACTTAATAAAAAACCATCATATTTCATGCGGGATTCAGGTGGTTTCATCCTGAATATTGTAAGATAGGTCTCACATAAAAGAGGAACAACACCAGATGGGCTACCAGACAATCAAAACGGGCACAGACAATGGGCGCGCCAACACTCCCCAGGTTGTAAATGAGGGGCAGGAAAGGGAGGAAAAGCCTGAAAAAAAGATCAGCCGAAAGCAAATAGTCAACCAGCTGAACTATCGTAATTTTCAGGATGACGCTATTATTGTAAATTTAAAGCATGTCCGGTTTGGACATGTTGTGTCGTTTCAGGCCAAACCGCAGCCCTGTGCCGAGAATGAAATCAACTGCGAGTGGGTCGATCCTGAGGAGGTCGGTCGGAAGCTTATTTCGTACGAATTTGAGAGTATCGGTTTAGCACACGAAAATGCTAATCTTATCCTAACGCCGGAGCTGGCAAATATCGATGCGTCAAGTGTTCGACTGATACTGTCCGAGAACTATTATCCTTTGAAGGTAGAGGCAATCGAGCACTACCCCTGCATAGGCATCAATGCCCAGGTAATTCAAAACAGTGCGATATTCAAAGGGACGTTAACCGATTTTTCGGCCGACTCTTTTCATATAAAGCTATCACTTGAGCCACCGCAAACATCTCAATGGATCAATTCTGAGTCAAGTGTCGAGGTTGTCTTATCAAATGATCATGAAACCTTATATTCTGGTGAATGTTTGAT
>JBDLJD010000039.1:0-29955 GCA_039714495.1 Thermodesulfobacteriota bacterium | reverse complement strand
AAAGGCTTAATAATATGAGTTCGGCAGCCCGGCTGTCATAGCTTTATCTGCTTTAGACCCGTGGCTTTGCGTCCCCGCCTTTCAACAGGTTTGCCCTTTCTATCTATATGGCAAATATATTTTATTAAATCGTAATACTAATTGTCAACAATATTCTCTATAAAGGCTTATCATATAAAAGTAGATGATTTAGATCAGTGGTGATAATGGAGATCATCTTACTCTACGACATTACAGAAAATATTGCCGATACCAATTGGTTATGCCCAGCGTACCACTGAAGGGCCTATGAATACAAGATTCTGTCTGTTGTGATTATTTTCGCATACCGGTACAATTTGAGGGGTCTGATAACCTTATTTTCGTTGGAGAGTACCACACCTTAAGGTAGATGATTAATGCCATAGTGACCTATGAAATGCCTGATTTTTTTCCTCTTTTGCTTCTATTTATTCATATCGGTGCAAGGCGATGTAATAGTCAATACCGTTTGGAGTATCACCCCAGATTGCATATGCATTTCCGTCTGAGTCAACTGCCAGATCAACAAGAGAATGTACATCATAATCGCTCGAGCTGATCACCTCGGCACCTCCCCAACTGTTAGAGATGGCATCATAGTGGTTTGCTACCATTTTACTGATAACACCATCTTCTTGGCGCCAAACCGCGATTATATTGCCGCAAAAGTCAATAACAATTTTTGGAGAATAGGCGTTAGCATCGCTTGTGCTGATTTCCTCGGCATCTAACCATGTCTGAGTTTCTATGTCATACCGGTTCGCGTACACCCTAGCGAAGGTGCCGTCTGATTGTCTCCAAACCAAAGCAAAAATGCACATGCAATACATATGATGGAGATTATTATTAAGCCTGGCATAAACCGAATCCCCCTTTATTGGGTCCCTGTTTCTGAATTAGTCACTATTGTGATTGATGGAGACAATCGCCACGTTGGCTATATTACAGATAGTATCATTGAAGGGTGTTAGGTCAAGTCGATCTTACGTGGCGTATCTGAAAAGTTATGCTTGTCTTAAACAATTTTAGCCAATCTCGTTATTCAGAATATTATTTACCTCTTTATCCTGAATACCTAAATATCGCATTGTGACTGCTGGGTTGCTGTGGTTAAACCGCTTGCAGAGAAGTTCGAACCCAACCCCATATCCGGTTCTTTGGATATTCAACAGCATTTTTTATTTACGAATGGTGGATGGGATATAGACGACGAATCAACTATGCTGTTTCACAATTGTTGGCAGAACGGTTTGCCAGAAAAATCCGTTTTGGAAAGCAAAAAGCAAAATATAAGTGGCTCCTGAAATTGAAATCTTGGTTTCAATATCAGCGGTGTTTAGGAGCATTAAAAAAATAATCGGGGCTACTATTAAAGCTTTAATGCATTTATGAGCTTTAAAACACTTTTTAAAGGAAAACTCATTTAGCCGATCAATCTCATCATAGATTACCTTGCCGAACATCCCTATCACAGTGATTATAAACATAAAAGCATATAATAGAGCCAAATTAGGACCAGAGCTAGGCAAGGGACTATCGTTATTATCACCGCCTTGAGCATAGGCTTTTGAAACCAGGCTAAATTTTAGAGAGGCCTGTCTGGTGGTCTTGTTGTTAATTACTGAAGTATTGACATTGAGGTCTCCGCTATAAACCCAGCCTTGGATGTCGCCGTGTTCGATGCGATACCATTTCTTTTTGTCTCCAAATAGGCCGATTTCAATTTCTTCGCAGATAGAAATACTTTGGTTGGCCTCTATCGTCGTAATGATATTTCCTAACCTCCAGCCGCTGCCGGTATAAAAGGCCGGAGCTCTGTCATACACCCTTGTCCTCCGGCTAGTAGTCGCCGCCTGATTGCATTGCGCCCCAGCTTCATTGGCAACGGTGAGTGTCAGAATGATGGTCATAAGAACAAAATATGTCCTTTTGGAGAAATTCATATTACTGCCTCCATGTCTTTTAGATTGTCTCTCCTATGATTTTAAACTCAGGCTATTCTCCCCAGCCTTCCGGGGACAAGGTGTTGTAGCCTTTGATTCCTCTTTCTTCGCCATTTATCTGGTGATAGTCTTCTTTGTAAATCTTGAACCGGCATAAATCGATGGGGGTGACTTCAGACGAATTAATGTGAGAAATGACTCCGCCTTCTTCTAAGCCAGCTGTGGCCAACTCAGAACAAAAAAATCTGCTAAAATCTTCAATGTTATGGGTTATTTTCCCAAAAAGCGGGATTTCATCAAGCGCGTCCAGTGAAGACTTGACTGCCTGGGGCATGTCATATTCCTTATGTTCCTGATGAAGGAGAAAATCATAAAATTTCGTTCCATTAAGTTTTGCCCTGGCTTTATCGCTTAATGGCAGCCACCACATTTCACCATCATAGGTATTTATCCGGTCACTTAAACGGCTTATCGATACACCGGAGAAGCCGTTAAGGGAGGTAGATTCAATGATTTGGTTAAAGTACCTATTGTCGTCCGCTTCCATACCCAGCAGCTGGGATTTAAGGATTATGCCGACGTGGGAAACGGGCGCACGTGTGGCCCATTTAATGATTTCTGAAAAATGGCCTTTCCCGGAAAAAGCGATGACATCGCCTGGCTTCATATCGTCTCTAACATATGGGTATTCTGACGCTTGTCGTGCCATGGTGTTTCCTCCTTTTTTTCGTTTAGCTTTTAAGAAGCTTTTGTAGGTCGGTTGGTAAATTATACAGAGAGGCGTTTTCTGGTACAGATTACAGGTTCAAAAGGAAAAGGAGACTGGAAAGAACTGATTGTCAGTATTCGCGAGTGGGAATCGTTATTATGCAATCAGTTTCCGAGGCAGTTAGAGATATAGATGGAGAATTCAGCTATTGATATCCTTTATTTTTGGTTCATACGCTTTAAACGAGATATTTGACCAGCAATTTTATGACGACCCCGCCTAAGTCTTCTATGTTATCCTTTAAATTTGCCAGCTTCTTTTGTTGAGAGGCCGAGCTGTTAACGATAGTTAATAATTTTCCGAAACGCTGTTTGTCTATTTTCTTGGGCAGAAGCTTATTTAATTCTTCAGCTTTGAAAGGGGAATACATTGCTAATTCACCTTTTAGATCATTGTTTGTCATCTTGGCTTCTTCGTCAAATTTATAGCGAGAGCCCATGCTTTAGTCCTCCTCTTTTTTCAGCTTGTTAATGACCTTTTTTATATCTTCCATTGTTTCCAGGAAATCGTCGATTCCATTCTCAACATCATCAACGGTCTCTAAGGCATCCACAGCATCATCGCTTAATTTGGTGGCGGATTTAATTATTTTTTGTTGATCATCTAATACGCCCAACTGATTCAGCACAGCGTCACGATCAGCGACAAGATCCACGGTAGCGTCCAAATAGGCTTTAAGGGCGGCAGTACCCCGGTGCAAATCAGCGTAGCCTTCTCGGAGCTCGGCCAAGACGTAGGCTTCCTGCTCATTGATCGGCTTTATTAAAGACTGTCGGCGCTTGTTAATTTCTTCTTGGGCCGCAGTGGAAAAGTCTATTAAAACCATTCCGAGGGTGGAATTCTGCTCTTCGGCGAGACGTATTAAGGCTTCCTCTACGGCAATTTTAACATCCTCATCTTCGATTTCGTTTATTTGGACGGCTTCTTCCCAATCAAGGGAAGAAAGCTTGTAAGCGGTGTCGAGGTCTTGCCTAAATTGTCGGCCAGCCTCTCCCCGGCCCTCAACTACGTTGGAAAGAAATTAAAGAAAAGCCCCGCTTCAATTTATGAGAACGGGGCCGGCAGTCAAGGTCTGCTTCATAGTTACCTCGCAAGGTAAGTCTTATGATATTTTTTGGGGTTACTGATTTTTTTAGCATGGTCTTTGGGGTGGGTCAAGTTTTTTGCGTCTTCCTGCTTTCCTCCTATTCGGCGGAAAGGTGCAGGAACCGGAGCTACGAACCCGGCACATACGAATTATTGTTTTCCTTCAAAGGCACTGCAGGTTTGGCAGAGCTTTTTCAGAGTGGAAATGGTTTGGCCGTTTAAGAGGAAATAATGGGGGTGGTTTATTACGCTAAGGCCCATCTCGGGCCTTTTTTTATTGGGGCAGGCATTGGTGTCCAATGGACACTGCTGGTAAAGATTAATTTTTCGGTGATGACTGATTTTTGCATGGTGGGCCTCCTTTGGTTGGTGATCCTACGGATTACTTTCTAACTTGTTGACATTATGTATTATATTTGCAATGCTGTCTTATCTCACCCAACCCAATATCCACCACCAACGAAAGGAACAGTACATGGCACTGACCAAGGCAGACATCGTAGAAGCAGTACAAACAGAGGTCGGTTTCACAAGACACCATTCCATAGAACTCGTGGAGAACCTCCTTGAAACCATCAAGTCCAAACTGGAATCCGGTGAGGATGTCCTTGTCTCTGGGTTCGGCAAGTTTTGTGTGAATGAGAAATCTGAACGCAGGGGGAGAAATCCTGCTACTGGTGAAGACCTGATGCTGGCGCCAAGGAAAGTTGTGACGTTCAAGTGTTCTGGGAAACTGCGGAGACGGGTTAATGGTGACGGCTAAGAAGATCGTCTGCATATTCTGCGGTAATTTTGCATCAGTCAGGGCGCAAAATGATCTGAAGGTGGTTGTTTGTCCCAATTGCAAACGTGAAACTGAACTGGATACATATCAGGAAATGTTTGACCTATGGGTTGATGAGATACGGAATGAGGATTGAGGAATGGCCATCGAGTTTAAAATAGATCGAGAACGAAATTTAGCTATTTATACACTTACCGGGAATGTAACCGTAGAAGAAGTCAAAGAAGTTGTCAGGTGCTTTGGGGAATCATTTGAACTGACAAAGAACCTTTTATGGGATACTCGACCGGCAACCTTCCTCAAACCATTGGAACGGGAGGACGTTGAGCAACTGGTTGCATTGATGGAGCGTTATCGGGAAAGTTTCATAGAAGGTGAAGAAGTCAAATGGGCTGTCATTGCAGAGACAGATCTTGGCTTTGGCATCAAGAGAATGTTCAATTCAATGCTCCAATTGGAAGGATTTCCCATTAGTCTCGAACCATTTAGAACGATAAAAGATGCCCTTGAGTATATTGAAGAATAGAGTTGTTGCCTCCAGATCCAATCAGCAACGATTTATCGAATACCCATTCTGCTCCGGTGTTCTGGAACCCAAGATTGGCAAGATGAATTGCCCCGACTGTTATGACGGATGCCATGTTCATGGCGAAGGTTAATGAGTGGATCGGGGAGATCGATCGAAGGATTGAAAACCGGAAAGATTAATGGGCAAGGATTCAGAAGTATTACTATGTCCTATTTCGCCAAAGAGGAAATGCACGCACTCGTCAAATGAGCCTGATACCAAGTATCTATTAGTTTTGAGAGTTTCCTCCTGACAATAGATTCGAAGAATCGCTTGAGTGACACCAAGTGGTATATGCACAGCTATTTTAACATTATCCTCAAGTGGATTTATTTCTCTATAAGACTTAACCAGATCACGGATGGAGTCAAAGTTTGTATCTATATCCGTAAGAGCCGACAGGTCAATCAACCTGTGAAAAGATGAATACTTACCTTTGTTATTTATGTAGATGTGGTGTAGGACTCCCTGAACTTTAACCATGTTGAGGGTGCTGTCCGATCTGATTATAAGCAGCTTCTTTTCATCATTGGCTATAACATTCCACATGTCGTTCATTATATCAGTTGACTGATTAAATGTTAACACTGAATTATTATGTACTTACCACTTATGTAAACTAATGCTTATCTAAGTGCTGCTGGATGAACTTTTTTCGTTATTTGAGATACAGTGAAAATTATAGACTGATTATTGAACAAAGACTGGTGGGACTCGCGAGCAGTACACAAGATATTGATCTTATCGAGATAAAACTAGATCGTTGATATCATACCACGAAATGATCTATCTTCGGCAGGCTATTTTCGGTAAATATATTTTGTATACCCAAATATCTCAATAAGTTAATAGGGTAGCCACCTTCGACAGAATGAATGAGCTTGAAAAGCCCGATTTTGATACTCCGCTTCCAACCCTAAACAGCAACTGGCGTAAGGGAAAAAACACGAGCCATGGAAGCAGCAGCCTTGATATCTCCATGACGTAACGCATCTCGGATGTCGTCTAACTTGTAAGCATCTTCAATTGAGAGATATGGTGACCACCCAGCATCGGAGTAAATAAGCTCAATGTCAATTTCGGCCACGTAATTTCCCTCATGAATGAGCTTTGTGTGTTTTCTTGTCTTCATTAATGCTGTTTAATCAAATATTTCGGCATCTAATCAGGTTTAACCCCATCATGGATACCACGACCTTGTTTTCTTGATTGACCATCTCGCAAAAAGAATACAACACACCTCGATCTGGTTTGCTACGAGAAGGTTTCACTTTGTGCACTTTAATACGCAACCTAAGTTTATCTCCAGGGCGTACCGGTTTAAGCCATCGTATTTCATCTACCCCTGGGCTTCCGAGGCTAGCTGGGCCTGGCAGGTAATGCTCGACAAACAAACGCATAAACACACTGCAGGTGTGCCACCCGCTGGCAATTAAACCACCGTATGCCGTTCCTTTGGCTTTCTCCGGATCTGTGTGAAAAATCTGTGGATCAAAACTTTTTCCGAATTGGATGATTTCTTCTTCTGAAATCGTAACCGGGCCAAACTCATACACAGCCCCCTCAACAAAATCTTCCAAATACCTTTCCTGAGGTGTGTTTTTAAAGGTACTTATTTTCATTTATTGCCCCCCTTCGATACTCACAAAATACAAGACTTGATCAAATCCGGAAATCACCGCGAACCGTTGATTGTGATTAAAGGTAGATTGTTGAAATTTGTGGCTGACTGTTTATAGGCGAATAATCGTCGGGGACCCATCATCATTGACGTCAATCCCTATCGAATCTCCGGTTTTAAACCCGATCCGGCAAAATTCTTTGACAACGGCTTCATGCTTGTGGGTTGCCCAATAAACGGTCCACAGGGGGTTCCTCACCGTGTCGATCCCATACGCATCGTGACCGCAGAGATTGACCCTGAATTTGTCTTTTGCCACCAGCGTATCTGCTTCGGAGAGAAAGATGTCAATTTTATAGAGGTTGTTGTGCAACGCCTGGGAAAGCTTTTCCTGCAATTCTGGCGTTTCATCCAGGTAGTGGTTGGCGATCTGGAATAACTCTTCGGGGTCGTGGATGGACAAGCCGAGTATGCAGAAACGTTGATGGTGAATGGCGAATGTTTCGAGTTTTTGCTCATAGTCATTGACGATATCGAGAACTTCCGAAATATCGGTCAGATTGCAGTCATGTCCGATGGTCATGTCCTCGCATTTGTTAATAATTTCTAAGTAGAAACTCTTGTTGTCCATGACATAAACGGGTCGTTCCCGGTAGCTCCTGCGCTTTCTGATGCGCCTCACGCCGTCAAGGGTTATGGAGCGTTCTCCTTCCTTCTTCTCCAGAATATCAATACGACTGATATCCTTGGCCTGAACGATGTGAATTTTTCCATCTTCTCCAATGATAAACTCGATTTCACATGCAAACCCGAGGTGGTCCTGAATTTTTTGTGATATGGCGAGCAGGTTATGATTATGGGGTGTCCGAGTGATGTAGGGTTCGCTCTGTATCTTATGGAGCCTGTCACGACAGTAACCAAACTCCCAGTGATCCCATAGCATCTTAGCCATCACACTGGAACCGTTGATAAAAGGCATTACGATGACACCCATTTCCTCCGGGTCAACCTCAGGGGCGTTGTTGAATTTCTGCTGCCTGAGGATGGTCAGCTTCTTGGAAGTTTTTGAAAAAGTGACCATGCGCTTGCGGGCATACTTTATCCCGGCCAGATCGGCATAGGTCTCGAGAGAATCGAATGTGCCCCCCTTGTAAAACTCTTCTTGGGGGTGAGCACTGCGGGCAATGACTTTGTAGCTTTCACGGTGGTTTTCCAGAAATGCTTCCAGTGCAGTAAAATTTTCATTGGCAAAATCGCCGGCCGGAACAAAAATAAAATCAGGAACCTCGAATCCGCCCTGGCGCAATTGCTCCAGGACCCGCGCTTTTTCAGGTAGATCTTTATACATATGGCCTCTCTGCAAGTTTTTTCACGACTGGCTTTTGCACTTGACTTTCATTTTTATTTGGGCTTATAAAAAACCGACCGACCATTCGGTTGGTTTTTTAATTGGGGTAACATATGTCCAAAAAAAACGCAATCCTTTTGGCGGCAACCGATCTTTTTTCCCAAAAAGGATATAACGGCGCTTCCATGGCCGAACTTTCGCGCATGACCGGCGCCGCAGGCGGAACCATATTCCACCATTTCAGGAACAAGGAAGACCTGTTCCTGAATATTCTGGGAGGTATCAAAGAAACAATTCTCGACACCTTTGACCAGTATCTGAGAGATGAAAATTTCACAAACGGCATGGACCTGGTTGAAGGCGCTGTTTCATTTTATCTTCAGCTTGCCGGACAGATGCAGGCGCAATTCCTGCTTTTGCACCGGCACTTTCCCTATAAAATGGCGGAAACCAATCCAATTTGCCGAAACTATCTCGAATCGATTTATGACTGCCTGTTGGATATTTTTGAAAAGGGCATTGTAAGAGGTCAGAAAGACGGGTCGATTGCCAGGGTGCCGGCCAGGCAAAGTGCTATGATCCTGTTTTCCATGGTTGATGGCATAGCCCGTTTCAACACCTATCAGATCTACGATGCCGGTGCTCTTTATAATGATCTCATCACGACTTGTCGAAAAATGCTCGGGGTCGCAAAGGCAGGACAGGCATGACTCTGTTACACAATATATTTCCTTTTCTCAAATGGTTTGAGCATTACCACCGGGAATATGTAAAGGCGGATCTTTTTGCCGGTCTTACGGTTGCCCTGGTCCTGATTCCTCAATCCATGGCCTATGCACAATTGGCCGGGTTACCGTCCTATTACGGACTTTATGCATCGATCCTGCCGCCTGCTGTTGCGGCGCTTTTCGGGTCGAGCCGTCAGCTGGCGACGGGTCCTGTGGCGGTCGTATCCGTGATGACGGCCGTCGCGCTCGAGCCCCTGGCAACCGCCGGAAGCCAGCAGTATATCGCTTATGCTATCCTGCTGGCGGCCATGGTGGGCCTGTTCCAGTTCTTTCTAGGGGTATTTAGGCTGGGTCTTGTGGTGAACCTGCTCTCCCATCCTGTGATCAACGGGTTTACCAACGCCGCCGCCATTTTTATCGCCACCTCTCAGTTATCCAAAATCTTCGGTGTTCAGGTGGACAAAGCTGAGCTCCATTACGAAACGGTTTACCGCATATTAAAATCCACCTACCATTTCATGCACTGGCCTACATTTCTCATGGCGCTGGTTGCCTTTATCGTGATGTACACCCTGGCTAAGACTGCCCCCCGGCTGCCCAATGTTCTCATTGCGGTCGCATTGACAACCGTTCTGTCCTGGGCCACCGACTTCGAACACAATGCGACCGTGGCGGCTGAGCATATCGTATACCCCGAAGCAAAGGCGGCCATGGCGGCCTTCAACCGAGCCACTGCCACTATCCCAGCGCTACTAGAAAAAAGAAGCCGCCTGAACAAACAAAAAGCAGCAGCCCTGAAAGCCGAAGATGAACTCACAGCCATCGACATGCTCAGGGAAATCGCCTTGGTCGAATACCAGATCAGGGCAAGGCAAAGCGAAGCGATGGCCCAGCGCCGGGAAATAAGGGCCTTCCGAATGGAAGGAACGCGAACCAACGGGGTGCCCGACCGTTACTACCCCCAAAAAAGGCTTCCATCCGGCCTCGAGGGAGATGGGCATACCTGGCGAATCGACATCAATGAAAGTAGCCTGGATATGGGGGCCCTGCGGCTCGTCAGCGGGGGGCTGGTGGTGGGGAATATCCCGCAGGGACTCCCTCGTTTCAGCTTACCGAAAATTGAGCCGCACATTATACTGGAACTTTTACCCTTTGGTATCACCATTGCGTTGCTGGGCTTTATGGAAGCTATCTCCGTTGCCAAAGCCATGGCTGCCAGGACCGGCCAGCGGATCGATCCCAACCAGGAACTCATCGGTCAGGGGCTTGCCAACCTCCTGGGCGCCCTGGGCAAGAGTTACCCCAATGCAGGCTCCTTTTCCAGATCAGCCGTCAATCTCCAGGCCGGGGCCATTTCCGGGATGTCCAATGTATTTGCCAGTATTGTCGTCGTTGCAACTTTGTTTTTATTTACCCCGCTGCTATACCACCTGCCGCAGTCCGTTCTGGCGGCCATCATCATGATGGCGGTCGCCGGCTTAGTCAACGTCAAAGGGTTTGTTCACGCCTGGAGGGCGCGCTGGTATGACGGGACCATTTCCGTTATCGTATTCGTCGCCACGCTGGTGTTCGCTCCGCATCTGGACCGGGGGATATTTGTGGGTGTGGCTTTGTCATTGATGGTTTTTTTGTACAAAAGCATGCGCCCCAAAGTTGTGGATCTGTCTCTCGGTGGCGATTTTGCCCTCCATGATGCGGTTTCCTTTGGTCTGCAGGAGTGCCAGTATATCGCCGTCGTCCGTTTTGACGGTCCGCTTTTTTTCGCCAATGCCAGTTACCTGGAGGACCAGATCCGTATGCGGCGACGCACCAAGAAATCACTTAAGCATATCATTGTGGCCGCGGAGAGCATTAACGATATCGATGCCTCCGGGGAAGAGGCCTTGTCCCTGACGGTGGACCGCGTTCGCAGCGCCAATATCGACATATCCCTGAGTGGGGTCCACCAAGATGTCCGGGCAGTCTTAGAACGTACGCATCTTTTGGCTAAAATAGGAGAGGATCACATCTTTCCCTCCATCAGCAGGGCCATCAAAGCTGTTCATAAACAGACGCACCGGGGTGGTGATGAAAAGAATTGCCCGTTGACTACGGTCTGCACCTTGCAGGACCAGCGGGTCGACGCCGTTGCGCCAAGGAGATAAACAATGCCGAGCATTACGTTGTTCAGTGGAGTATTTTGTGGGAAGCAGCCTGTATTGGAAGACCTGATCGCCAGCACGGGCTATAAGCATGTTACGGATGACTATATCGTCAAACGGGTCGAAGGACTCACCAATGCTCCGGAAAATAAAATTCGACGTGCATTTTCCGCAAGGACATCGGTTTTCAACAAATTTACCCATGAAAAAGAGTGTTCGATTGCCCATATGCGCTTGGCCGTTGCCGAAATACTGGCCGATGAAGAATTGATCATCGACGGTTTTTCAGGCCTCCTCATCCCCAAGAGTATCGATCATGTCCTGCGGGTCTGCCTGATCGCGGAAATGTCTTACCGGGTCGAACGCGCCATGTCAAACCACGCGCTGGCCGAAAAGGAGGCCCTGAAAATTATTCGGCAGGAAGATAGTGACCGATTGGCCTGGGTCGAGACCCTTTTTTCCAAGCCCGACCCCTGGGCTGAGGAACTTTACGACATGGTGATTCCCATGAACAGCATGGACACGAACCAGACCGGAGCGCTGATCGAGCAAAATCTTCTAAAGGATGTGGTCCTCAAAACAGAAGAATCACAAAAGGCCCAAGAGGATTTTCTGGTGGCCAGCCGTACGGAGGCGGTCCTGTGCAAAGCTGGCCATGATGTCACCGTTGAATCCGATAATGGCGCGGTGGTGGTACTCATCAACAAGCATGTGCTCATGCTCAGCAGGCTGGAAGACGAACTCAAAAACATCGCCGGAGATGTCCCGGGCGTAACATCGGTGGAAACCAAGGTGGGCAGGGATTTTCACAAGGCCAACATCTACCGCAAACACAACTTCGAAGTCCCATCCAAGGTATTGCTGGTGGATGATGAACGGGAATTTGTCCAGACGCTGTCGGAACGACTCCAGCTGCGGGATATGGGTTCTGCCATTGCATACGACGGAGAGTCGGCGCTTAACCTGTTGCAGGATGATGAGCCGGAAGTAATCATCATCGATTTGAAAATGCCGGGTATCGACGGCCTGGAAGTGTTGAAAAAAGTTAAAAAGGAACGACCTGAGATCGAAGTGATCGTATTGACCGGGCACGGTTCCGAAACGGACAGGCAGCAGTGCCTGGATCTTGGTGCCTTCGATTACCTGCAAAAACCCGTGGATATCAATCACCTCAGCAAAGTGCTTAAAAACGCCCATGCGAAAATTCAGGGGAAGGCTCAGAAGGCATAGACCTCGATGGAATCAGAACCGGGCGCAACGCCCCTTTGCCCAACCGCTTGAATGTAGGTACGGTTATGTCGCTTATAAAAAAAATTAAACCCCAATTTTGGGATCATTACGATGCAGCCGGGGGGTTTATGCAACCCTTCAGTTTCCGTCGTAAATGGAAATTGATTGTCATCCTGACATCCATCGTGGCGCTGACCCCCCTGATCGTGATGACGTTGATCGACTATCAACTCACCAAAAAGGCCATCGAGTCCGAAGTACAGGTGAGCTTGACCGGGACGGTATCCAACACCTGGCAGACGATATCCTTTTTTCTGATCCAGCGCAAAGAAGCCCTGGAGTTCATCGCCCATGAGAATTCCTTTGAGGACCTCGGTCGGACCGAAAGGCTCCCCGGTTTATTAAAAAACCTGAAGGAGGGTATCGGTGGGTTCGAGGATATCGCTCTGGTGGACGCAAAGGGCACTGTACGGGCCTATGCCGGGCCCTATGACTTGAAAGATGTAAATTTATACGATGAAAAATGCTTCCAGAGTGTCATAAAGCAGGGTTTCTATATCAAGGATATGCACGGCCCGGCGGAAACGTCACCCCGGCTGGTCATTGCCACCAAACACCTGCTGCCGGATGGTTCTTTTTTTATTCTCAGGTCGGGTCTGGACAACACGTTAATGAACAATATGATTTCCCGGCTAAACATCGGTAATGCCGATGATGCCTTTATCATCAACAATGCGGGTGTATTGCAGACACCATCCCGTTTCCACGGTGGGACCTACGATAAAATTTCTCTACCGATTCCCGAACGTGCCCCCGGGGAAAAAATCATGGAGGCTATTGGCCACGATGGAGCACCGGTGTTGATCGGTTATGCCCATATCCCGGACACATCCCTGACATTGATGATCGTCAAACCCAAATCAGAGATAATGGCCCTGTGGTACAAACCGAGGATGAAGTTGATCGGGTTTCTCGCATTGAGTATTGCTGCTATTCTCCTGGCTATTCTCGGTACGGCCACTTATCTGGTAAACCGGATCCATGCCGCCGATCAAAGAAGGGTCGCTGCCCTCCACCAGGTGGAGTACACGAATAAATTAGCCTCCCTCGGCAGGCTGGCATCGGGTGTGGCCCACGAAATCAACAACCCGTTGGCCATCATTAACCAGAAGGCCGGTTTGATAAAGGATCTTTTTACCATGCACGAAAACTATGCCGCTGACGAAAAACTCATGGGCCTCGTGACGGGTGTTTTGTCTTCGGTTGAACGGGCCGGATCGATTACCAGGCGGCTTCTGAATTTTGCCCGTCACATGGATATCGAAATAGAAAGTTTCGACCTGGGCGAAATGATGCGGGACCTGATCAGTCTGCTCGAAAAGGATGCCGAGTTCCGCTGTATCGAGATAGTTTTGGATTTACCGGCAAGAGAGATCGTCATCGAAAGCGACATGGGAAACCTGCAGCAGATATGTTTCAATCTGATCAACAATGCCTTTGCCGCCATGGAGGGAGGGGGACAGCTGGGCATCGAGGTTGAAATAAATGTGCCCGGGCAGGTCACTATTGTTATCGCGGACAATGGACATGGTATCCCCCATGCCGACCTGAAAAGGGTTTTCGAGCCATTTTTCAGCACCCAGTCAGGCGAAAAAGGAACCGGGCTGGGATTGTCCATTACCTATGGGCTTGTCCAGGAAATTGGCGGCGACATTGCCGTGGAAAGTAGATTCGGGGAAGGAACCCGGTTTATCGTGACCCTGCCTCTGAAGGCCCCGGATGACCAGCAACGAGATACATGCCAGTTTAATGAAAAAGCATAGGAGCACGGATTACGGATGTCTGAAAAAAAACATAGTCCGGACAGCACAGGGATCCAATTTTTTGGCCGGGTTTCTGCTTCGATATCGCATGAGATTAAGAATGTCCTGGCCATCATGAATGAAAATGCCGGGCTCCTGGAAGATTTCGTAATGATGGCCGGAAAGGGCGTTCCTTTGTCAAACGAGCGTCTCGATGGTTTGGCCATGGCCCTGCACAAACAGATTCAGCGGGCAGACGGCATCGTAATAAAGATGAACCAATTTGCCCACAGTGCGGACCGGCCCATGGAAAATGTCGATCTCTATGATGCGATCTGTCTGGTGACGGATATTTGCAGCAGGATGGTCGACCTGAAGGGGGTAAACGTGAATACTATCCAACCCGCAAGCCCGGTAATGGTGAATACGCATCGATTTTACGTGCAAAACATGCTGTGGTCATATATCGAAGGCATCATGACGGTTCTGAACCCCGAAGACACCCTTCAGATTGAAACCGATAAAATTAAAAATGGGGCGGAGGTAATTTTCAGTTTTGAAGCCCCCCGGAAAGTAGGGACATTGGAAATCGAATATCCGGAAAGTGCGCCTTTACTGATAAGCTATCTGGATGCGGAGCACATTGACGAATCTGCATCGGGGACAATCCGGATCCGGTTGCCGGAAAAGATTTGCTAAAATTTAATGTCAATCCAATATTCTTAGAATCCAATAAAATTCAACTAAGGTATAAGCAAAAAGGAGAAGAAAATGTCTGAAAAAGTATTGCTTGTCGATGATGAAAAAGATTTTTTAGAAGCCATGTCAGAAAGAATGAGAGCACGCGACATGGAAGTGACCACCGCTTCATCTGCAAAAGAAGCCCTTGAAAAAATTGAGCAGGAAACATTTGACGCCATCGTTCTCGATTTCCAGATGCCGGAAATGGACGGAATGGAAGCGTTGAAGTCCATAAAAGCCAAACGGCCGGAATCACAGATCATACTTTTGACCGGTTATGCGACAATTGAAAAAGGCGTTGAAGCGATGAAGGTTGGCGCCTCCGACTTTCTTGAAAAGCCGGCTGATCTTGAACTGCTTTCAAAAAAAATCAAACAGGCCAAAGCCGAAAAGATGTTGATTGTAGAGAAACAACAAGAGAAGAAAGTGATAGATATAATAAAAAAATATGGCATATAAGGGTGTTTCTGCTGCCTGTCGTTAATGGCTTGTTTCTTGTGACAGAAAGAAGATGAATGATGTTTCATGCCATAAATTGTTGCGTTTGGTTTAAAGCCTCGGCTGTGGACAACTCCAAAATTCGGTAGATATTAGGCACCCTTAAAATATTGCCGGTGTGCGAATATAATCACAACTGACCATACCTTGCATTCATAGGTCATTCCGGAATGTATCTCCACCACAACCGTATACGGGATCACAACTTTGAGGACAGCCTGATGGTTTTTCCACACAATTACCTGCTTGATCACATTGCCCAGTCGCTGTTTGACAAAATTCAGTGTCCTTACAATCGTCATTAGAGGAACAGGATGCTGGACAATATGAGGACGGAGAGCATTCTGACCCAAAACCTTGTGGTACACCACCTCGTGCTAAACAATCCGCACGTGTATATTTCAAACAGAGGTTGGAATCATTAAATTCAGGATTAGGGCTGCAACAAGCCTCAATATAATCTGGATCGGGTCCACAGAAATTCTGTTCTGTTATTAGGATACCCTTGGCGAAAGGTTTCATTATACAAACAGAACATTGCTCCGTGATTACATCATTTAGTCGAAATTCGTTTAGCGTTTGTAATACTGAATTGACCAATTCTCCATGATTTACAGAACCGGGCGGTTTTAAATCAATACTTTCTAGAACGATCCTCTGTATTTCCCCGCATACAAGAGAATATGCTTCTCCAAGATCCGGTGCTTGGGTTTCAGCATTGATAATTCTAGTTTGAAACATAAAAACTGTGAAGAGAGCAACAATCAGAAGTCTTTTCATATTGTTATATGCTTATTAATGAGTAATTCTATAACGATAGCTTATTGTTCGTCATAGCTATAATTCTGTGAGCCCCATAGTTGGGGTGAACCATGTACTCTTGTTGGGTTACATTGTAATCATAGGCAAATATTACGGAATTAAAATCAAAGCCGAGGATAAAAGCACAATCGATATCATTATTAATTTAAGTTTTATTTTGTAAGAAGGAATGTTTAAATCATTACAATTTTCAGAAGAGAAAATTGTAATAATAAATTTAAGCGGCCTGATTGGATTTACTGGAAAATCATCTCGTGGAATGCCAAATACACGTTCATAGGTGACGGATTCCCATTGTTTAGGTCTATATTTCCTCAGATATTCCCAAAACTCCATTGAGAGAAATATGCCTAATATCCCAACACCAACAATCATAGAAAATAGTATTAAAGAAAGCATAACGGTTTCCTTTTTAGCTTATTCAGTACAGGAGATATTTGAAAGTTATTAAATCATGTCTACATTGTTGCTTCATTAACTATTTTCCTCCGAGTCAAAATAGATATGCTTGCCTTAATAATTAAGATAAGCTTTTCTTGGATAGAACGGCAGTTCCGTAGGCAGTGGTACACAATATTGTCTCTTTAGCTTCATGCTTGATTATCTCTTTAGTCGCCTGCCGTAATCTATCAGCTAATATTTCTGAAATGATCTGGTAAAGCATATACCCAAAAGTTATCCTGTCATTCCCAGTTAAATATTCTATGTGATCAGTATCCACTGCAAGGCACACCGTGTTTTCTTCAGCATTTGCCGAAGCAAACCTTGGGGATTTATCAATAAATCTCATTTCACCGAATACGTCGCCTCTTCTTCGTAATACTGTAATCTCTTTGTTCTCTTTCGTAATCTTGACCTTTCCATAGATCAAAAAATACATCCAACAATCTACATTTCCTTCGCTAATAATAGTTTCCCCAGATTTAAATATGCGTAGTTTGCTCATTTCTAAAACAAACCTGAGATCCTCTTGATTGAGGGGATCGAAAACAGACATTTTTCTAAAATCGCTTATTATTTTCTCATTATTCTCTAAATATTGCGATTCTTTCATGCTGTGTACCTCATTTTTCTTCTTTTAAAGAATAGCGGAAATCCACTGAGAAGGGGCATTCATGATGTCAATTGAACACCCCTTCTCATGTGATAATCGATTATGTGCTTTAAACAGTCCAAGTTTTAATCGATTTCAAAATGAGCACGCCTGTTCTTTGACCAAGCCTCTTCGGTTTGGGCGATGTTAACTGGACGTTCCTCACCATAGCTGATGGTGGAAAGCTGGTTGGCATCTATGCCCATATCCACAAAAAAGGCCATAGCGCTTTGTGCCCGTCGATCGCCAAGAGCGATATTGTAGGCACTGGTTCCACGTTCGTCACAGTGCCCTTCGATAATCAAGGAAGCATCCGGGTTCTCTCTAAGCCATTCGGTTTTACGGACCAGCTCATCTTTGGCTGTATTCTTGAGCACGGAGCTGTCAAAATCGAAGTAAATATCATCATTCATAACTTCCTGGGAAACCATGCTCGCAGTTTGCGATTCTTCTTCCTTTTGAACAGTGTTTACTTCTTCTGCAGCTTGACTGTCAACCGCTGCCACCTGTTCCTGTTCGGTCGCCTTTTCTTCCATTGCCGGAGCTGTTTCCTCGGACATCTGTTCAGTAAGAATATCTTTTTTGGCACACGAAGTTACGAGGAGCAATCCCGGTAAGATCACCAACAGGCAGATGCATATCCATAATTTGTTTAACATGTCTTCCTCCTTTTCAAATTGAATTATTCTAGGATTAAAGCCGTCAGTATTCACTTTCTACCGATATGGTAGTCGGTTTCAGGCGCGGTCTGTTTGATCACCTCCTTTCATCAAAGTTTTAGCATGAAGATAGCGAATAGATGGAAAGGCCTTAAAATAAAAATACCTTTGGGCATTCGCACCAAAGGCTCATACAAGTAGCTTCGGTGGCCCGGCTGTCATGGCTTTTCTGCTTTAGACCCGTGGCTTTGCGCCCCCGCCTTTCAACGGATTTGCCCTTTCGACCTATATCTTTGCATTTTAAATACGTAGATTGAACAGAGTTCTAACTATTTCTTTTCATTTTTCTCCTTAACGTTTGAATCATTTTTCTCTGGTTTCTTCCTATGAGCACTGGAAATACTGTTCAAAGCCTTTATCGACGCCATCTCCAGACTGTCGACTATCTGTCCTGTAGTGGATGTAATCTTAGCGTGAAAAAGCAGCAACGGTATGGCTGACATGAGACCAAACGCCGTGGTGTTCATGGCCACCGAGATACTGGCCGACAGCAAGTCGGCTTTTTCCGCGGGGTTGGCATTGGCCACGGCCGTAAAGGCCTGGATGAGGCCCATGATGGTACCCAGCAGTCCCAGCAGGGTTGCGATGTTGGAGAGCAGGGCTACATAGGGTGTACGCTTCTCCAACTGGGGAATGATCTCCATCATGCTCTCTTCCATGGCGATCTCCATATCTTCCCTCCGCCGGACCCCGCTGTGGCGTGACAGACCCATGCCCAGCATTTTTGATATGGTTGATTTGTCCTTGCTGACAGCCTTGCGAACCTTTTCGAGCTGGCCTTTTGACAGCATCGGATAGAGACTGTCCCACACTTTTCGGTTGATACTGCGTGTTCGGCTGAGTTGGAACCAGCGTTCCAATGCGATGCTCAGACCGGTTAGAAAAACAAACAGAATGGGATACATAAATATCCCTCCCTGCTGAAAAAATGATAAGAATACCGTGATGTCCATTTGCTCCATCCTTCCGATGCTTGTTGCAGTCATTTAATCATAGCAGCTGCAAGTTGGGTAATTGCCAATTGAATTTGTTCGTCACCACCGTAAATGTTAATAATCCTTCCCACTTTCTTGATGCTAGCCAGCCGGCAGAAAGTCGATGGGATATAATATGGTCAATACCGACACGCCTTCTTTTTGACCAAAATTGAATTTTTTGACACGTCCAATAATCTTGGCAACGAGCTCGGCAGAAGCCAAGTCGGTGGACTCCATTTGGCACATGGATACGCTACCGTCGGCTTCAATGCTGAGGCGTATCAGTATCTTGCCGCGCAGTGTCGGGTCCTTGCGCAGTTCCCTGTTGTAAATTCTATAGAGGCTGGCTTTGTAGCGGTCGAACACGATCTGAATCTCTTCATCGGTCCGTCCCGGGCCGGGGCCATCACTGACTGGCCGGCCTGATTCCTCGATATTCGCAATGCCGCTCTCCACATTTTGAAAACCTGCACCGTCGCCCTTGCTGCCGCCTTTACCGATGCCATGGCCGCCAAGGCCGTTACCGTTGCCGCTGCCGACGTTGCGGCTGAAATTGGCAAGACCGATGCCGCCGCTGGTACCGCCCTTGGCCTGCATGGCCACCAGTGACCTTTGCGCCACGGCCTGCCCCTTTACCCTGGGGCTTTCTTTGCTCAAACGGGCGTCGGTTCCGAGCTTGGCAATGGGGGTTTCATCGATGAGATCGGAAAAAGAGTTTTTAAAGGCCAGGACACCGACGCGTTCAGTCTTTTTCCGTGCGCCCTTGGGATCCCCCCCTCCGCCGCCTGCCTTCTGCTTCGGCTTTGGATCAGCGGGTTTCTTGGCTATTTTCTGCTTCTCAGGCTCTGGTTTGGTCTCCTTCTTCGGCTTTTCAGCATCTTTTTTCTGCTCGTGTTTTTTGATATCATCTTCCGCTTTTTGGGCAATCGGCTCAGGCTGCGGATCCGGTCGAGGAGGTTCCTGTTTGACCAGCTTGGCCAACCGTTTGGGAATTTCCACAACAGCTTCTTCACGGTCGGGCAGCGGCACGGAAACCAACTCAATAATCGTACCCAACATGAAACAGAATAAAAATGCCAACAGCAGAGCGCGGCGGAAGCGCCTTTCACTTTCATTGTCCTTGGTCCAGGGCATAATCATTTTACGGAAAGGCAGAATGGAAACATCCCGTTCTACGACAAATTCTTCCTTGCGCCGCTCTTCGCGTTCATAAGCATCGCGAACCAGTTCATTGAGATCATCCAGTTCGTCGTGTTTCTGTTCGACCTGTATCTGCAGTGCTGATTGTTTTTCCAGAAACCCGCTGATCTTGCCTTCAAAATCGGCTATGCGTTGACGCACGTGGTTCAGGTGTTTTTCAGCACTCTGGCCTGCATTGAGTCCCTTCCAGAAGAGTTCTTCGGCCTTCAGTTCCGTGAGTTTATCCAGCGCAATGCATACCGCTTCCAAAGCATCTATTTGCTGCCTGTCCGAAGAAAACTTTTCCAGCTCTGCTTCTACAGTGCGCAGCTCATTTTGAAGCCCCTCGAGTTTTCCACGGGTGTGCTCCATCTGCGCATGTAAAGGCGCCAATTCTTCTGCTAATAATGTAGTATCCACAATATTCCCGTTATGTTTGGGCATCCTTCTGGGTCACGGCGAGGGAAATCCTGCTGTATCCAGAATTTGTGCAAGTTGACATTATTTTCTTAAGTGCTCTGAATGGGATCATTTTATCAGCAAGGATGGTAACTTCCTTGCTATTAACAGCTGTTTTTGAGTTTATACCGATGATATTGCGCTCAAGCTGCGCCAGTCGGTCAGCTATTTCAGGTACCGCTCCAACACTGGTATCCAGCAACTGGTCCGTTTTGATCACCGCTTCACCCTGTACCAGAACAATCTCAGAGCTTACCATGATCACGACGGTAACTCTGGGCTTGGATTCAACAACCGAGTCGGGCAGCTTGATCTGTTTGGGTGTTTCAAGAATTTCGCTGCTGCCTGAGTGAAATAGGAGAAAGAATACCAAAATGGTGAACACATCCATTAACGATGTCAGGGGCAGGTTCAGCACCTTTTTCTTGTTGCGTTCCATTCGTCTTATGCGTCTGCTGCTTCTCATGGTGCGTCTCCTATGGATATTTCTGGAAAAAGTACGATATTCCGCTCATCTTCGCCTTCTTCGAACTGTTGTCTGCTTCCGCGTACCGCGTCCATGATCTGAATCAGATAGTTGTACTCAATATCCGGTTCCATCAAGACAGTCGCATCCTCTTTCTCAGGATAACGGGCTTTTAAACGTAAAAGCATTTCCGAGAGCAGGGCCATGTTGTATTGCCCCTCTTCTTTCGGAATGGCTGCTTCCACAGACGAGCCGTTGGCAATTTCGAACCCATTTTTGCGAACAATGACTTCGATAGCAAAGTTGGGCTTCTTCGAAATTGCTCCACCTGCACTGGTGGGCACACTCAACTCCATAATGGTTATTCTTGAAAATACCGCACTGATGAGTAGGAAAGGTATAAGCACTACCATCAGGTTCAAGAACGACGTAATATTCAACTCCGGTGTTTCCACCATCCGCTTCCTATAACGATGTCTTCTGCTCATAATTAACTCGCTTCGAATTTGCGCCTGGCAAAGTTGGAGATGTTGTTGAGTGCCTTGACAGAGGCCATCTCCAGGCTGTCGATTATCTGTCCTGTAGTGGATGTAATCTTAGCGTGAAAAAGCAGCAACGGTATGGCCGACATAAGGCCGAAAGCCGTAGTGTTCATGGCTACCGAGATACTGGCCGACAGCAAGTCGGCTTTTTCAGCAGGGTTGGCATTGGCCACGGCCGTAAAAGCTTGAATCAGCCCCATAATAGTGCCCAGCAGTCCTAGCAGGGTTGCAATGTTAGAGAGCAGAGCCACATAGGGAGTACGCTTTTCCAACTGAGGAATAATCTCCATCATGCTCTCTTCCATGGCGATTTCAATGTCTTCACGACGCCGAACTGCGCCTTGGCGGGCAAGCCCCATGCTCAGCATCTGGGATACGCTGGACTTGTCCTTGTTGATGATTTCGCGTGCTTTCTCAAACTCGCCTTTGGCCAACAGCGGCTGCAAATTCGTCCAAATTTTACTGTTGGCACTACGCACACGGTTCAACTGGATCATGCGTTCGATCGCAATGGCCATGCCGACTGCAAACACGAGCATGATCGGGTACATGAACATTCCACCTCTTTGAAAAAATGAAATCATTGTATAAAATCCCATTATTTCCCACCTCCTTAGGTATTCATGATATCGAATGGTTCGACTAACGTGTCTTGCCGCCTGTGCTGATGCGATAGAACTCCAACTGCCTTTTGAAAACTTCCACATCCACCGGCACATCCTTTTCGTTCAGCATGGCGTTCAAGCTGGTTTCATTTCCAATTTCCGAACTTTTCCAGGGTACGATATAAAGCGACTTGGGTGCCTCATCATTCCCGACGATAGACATACCGGAGAGTTCTTTGGCCTCCGACGCACTGCCCTTGATAACTGTTTTTCCATCTTCTCCATGAACATTCTCTGCCATGGCCGTGGCTGCCATAAACAGGGTAACTAACAGGCACAGCATGAATTGGTACCGTATGGATGCAGGTTTAATGCAGCTATTGCCTGTCTTCCCAATTTTTTCCGGTTTTTCCCTCATCAGTTTTCCCCTAATGCTCATTTCCGTGTTCCTGCCATGGAAAAGATAAGCGCTAATCATAATTCAGTCGGTTTCCCCAATCCGGGCTCGCAGATCCGCAATCCATAATTTAACCTTGTCGTCCTCCTGCATGGCTTGACTGTAAATCTCGTAATGCCCAAGGGCTGCCGGCAGGTCATTTAGATAAAATTCGTAAAGAATTCCAAGATTTCGATGGAGCGGATAATAATCGGGAAAGCGCGCGAGAGCCTGCTCGTATATTTTGCGGGCCTCGTCAAAACGCCCGGCTTTGCGCAGGAGCATCCCGTACTGGTTGCATGCCACCGGATGGTCGGGAACCAATTCAAGAGCGGCTTTAAATTGGGTCTCAGCCTGTTCCAGGTTTCCAACCTGCTGATAGACCATCCCCAGATTGATATATGGAGCAGTGACACCTGGTGACTGTTTAATGACCTTTTCCAGGAGATCGATGGCCTGTTCATAAGCCTGTTCATGGAACATGGCGACAGCACTATCAAACTCGCTGCGCGACGCATCGTCCAGCTGAGCCCTCTCGATGATCATGAATCCCTCCCAGCCGTTTTCGAACCGCGCTATAGAGGGTTCTTGAACTGCAAGCTGCGGGGGCGCGCTTGATGACGGCTTGGTGGCAAGGCTGGCTGCACATCCGGACAACACCGCCAGGAATGCTGCCGCCAGGACCGCCAAGGCCTGACATTGGATTTTCGAGCGCCATATTGTAGTAATGCCTAACATTGTATGTTCCCTCCTTTGGCCGGTCCTCATGGTATTGTCACCTCCAGAGAACTTTCCTGAACGTCGCTTTCATCGGCAGCGTTTTCATCAACCCACAATACCAGTTTGTTGCCTGCCACGGGCTCTGCGGCCTGGATTTCTGGAGCAGCCTCACCAATACTGCTCGGTTCAGACATATCGGTTGGGGTTTCCACCTTAGGATCAGATACGATAACCTGGATGTTTTCTTCGGGCTCGGTATTTGTTTCCGGCAGGGGCTGGTCAGCCCAGGTGTCTACCGTTGTATCAGCTTCATCAACAGTGGCCGGCACTGCAGCATTGGCTTCTTCACCGGGTTCGGCGCTCGTTTCCGGCAGGGGCTGGTCAGACCAGGTGTCTGCCGTTGTATCAGCTTCATCAACGGTGGCCGGCACTGCAGCATTGGCTTCTTCACCGGGTTCGGCACTCGTTTCCGGCAGGGGCTGGTCAGACCAGGTGTCTGCCGTTGTATCAGCTTCATCAACGGTGGCCGGCACTGCAGCATTGGCTTCTTCACCGGGTTCGGCACTCGTTTCCGGCAAGGGCTGGTCAGCCCAGGTGTCTGCCGTTGTATCAGCTTCATCAACGGTGGCCGGCACTGCAGCATTGGCTTCTTCACCGGGTTCGGCGCTCGTTTCCGGCAGGGGCTGGTCAGCCCAGGTGTCCGCCATTCCATCCGCTTCATCAGAAAGCGCCTTTACTGTGTTTTGAACAACTTCAGTAGGATCAACACCTCCTATGGGCCCCGACGGTCTCAATTGGTCAGCCACTATGGAATCGGTCGTCTCCGGCGGTGCGTTGGCTGTGGGTCTGGCAAAGGCGAATATGTAGGTTTCCAGCGAACTCACAACGTCGCTGCTCTCCTCTGGTTTGTCGTAGCGTACCGGTACGATTCGGGCCAATTTTTGAAGACTCCTGTCGATCCAATCGTTATACACGCCTCGGGAAATAAGCTCGAGGTTGCTCTCGTGAACTTCGATGGCTTTCTCTTCAAAGGGATATGCCTGGTCCTCGATTTCCAATTCGTATTCTTCAAGCTCCAAAGGGGTCAAACCTTCAGGACGCTCCGACGTCATCAGTGCGGTGCTGAAATGAGCGTATATCTCGGCCAGATAGAATATAGCTCCTGCTGTAATGTCGCCTATCTCATAATCCATGAGACGGTTGAACTCCTTGACGGCTTTTTTCATCAAGGTCTGCTTCTTGTGCAGATTGGCCTGGAATGGCTTGACCAGATCGACCCCCACAAATTTTTCATAGGTGACCTCGGCCAGCACCATGGCGGCATTTCCGGCCAGATAACGGGTTCTCGGCGTGCGGTTGCTTCCAGCAGCATCATCAATGGCAACGATTTGGTCGAGTTCCACCAGGTAGGCCTGTCTGTTGTTTTCTGCTTTCAGAATTTCTGCGATTTTGTTACGTGTCTCCAGATTGCGTTCCACCGGTTGCGGAAAATAGCCCACATAGCGCCGGTAAACCTCCAAAGCCTTGACGGGGTTGTCTTCCTGGGTATACAGATCCGCCGCAATCTGCAGAGCGTCCCGCCGGACGTCATCGTCTGCGGATTCAGTTTCGATCCGTTCGTACTCCCGGGCTGCGAGCAAGAGTTGACCATTTTGCTTGTAAACGTAGGCAATTTTCTTGGTCACTTCCGCCTGCAGCTCATGTTCTGGAAAGCTTGTACGAAAGTTATTCAGCACGGCGGCCGCCTGATCCCACTCCTCGAGCTGAATCAATGCTGCTGCACCGTCATATTCGGCATTGGCTCGGATGGTGGAAGTTGGCGCTACGCGGCCGACCCTTAGAAAATGGTCGGCTGCTGCCTTATAATCCTCAGCGGCATTGGCTTGTTCACCCTGTTTGTATATGGATGCCGCCAGGTTATCCACCAGACCCGGACGGGTCTCATCATCGGACGGCAACAAGTTCAGCACCTCGATGTAGGCAAGTTCGGCTGTTTCGTAATTTTGCAGCTCATATGCAGAGTGAGCGCTAACTAGCCAGGCGGTGAGTCTGATCGTTTCATCCGCATTGGGGTAAGTCTCTACGAGCCTGGTTCCTGCCAAAAAAGCCTGTTCATAATCCTTCATGGCATAAAGGTCTTCAGCAGCCGCACCGAGGACAATGGCGGCCTTTTCATGATCTGGGAAGTTGTCGACAAATTTTACAGATGTGCGCACAACCTCTCTTTTCACCTCATCTTCGCTGCCTGGAGCGCTTGTTTCGAGCTGTTTGCGAAGGGCATAGACCACCGCGTAGCCGGCCTCTGAGGATTTTTCATGCGCTGCGTAGTCGTAAGCTGTTTTTTCATATTCCGCGGCTGCCAGACCATAATCCTCGTTCTCCAGAAACAGGTCGGCCAGTTGATAGTTGATGGCCGGCGATTCTTTTTCCGTTGGGAACGAAACCATAAAATCACGGTACCAATGAACAGCCTCGTTGAAATAATTCTGTTTTTCCTTCTTTTCAGGTGGTTTCTGGTAGGCGGAATGGTAGTGATGGGCCAAATCGGTCAGATTGGTTTTCAAACTGTCCAGAACATCCTGGCGGTCGCCGGGTTCGAAATAATTCCAGTATTCGGCCTGCAAGCCATAATTTTTCGCAAAGGCCTTTTTGTCATCCAGAACCAGGGTGGGAAATCCTCCAGCGGTATGGATTTCGATTGCCCGCATGTGAAAATTGGGCGCTCGCCGATGAAAGGGGTTACGGCTAATGAATGCCTTGTATGTGGCATTGGCATCGGCATAGCGGCGTTTGTCAAAGTAAAACTCAGCCAGATTGCTGTAGACGCTGTCCTCATAGCTGCGCTTGCCGTGGCTGGAAAAATAGTCTACAACTGAATCGGCACCGCCGAGGTTGGAGAAACCCAAGCTGATGACGCGCAAAGTATCTTCCAGACGTTTGCGTTCGGTGTCATCTTCGATATGGTGAAAATCGTATCCATCCGACTTTTTGTGGTCCAGCAGAGCAATGAATCGATGCTGGGCCTCTTCGTACAGCTCTTGCTTGTAAAAAGTCCAGCCGAGTTTGTAGAGGGCCATTTCGAAATAGGATGATCCCTCGCCCAAATCCACGACGCTTTTATAGGCATCCTCGGCCTCCAGGTATTTTCGTCGGGTAAAAAAGTATTCCGCACGCCGGAACTGAACTTCATCGATATAGCGCGATTGAGGGTGCTCGCTGGCCAACTGCTGCATCACGACCATGGATTCATCGATCCGGCCCAACTCCGCATAGGCGCGGGACATCTGGTAAAGTACCTGGTCGTTATGGGTGTACATAGGATACTTGGCCAGCAGTTTCTGATAGAGCTCTATGGCCTCTATCAGCCCGGTTTGATCCAGGTCATCGACGGCTTCGATATGGCCCTTGAGTTCTGCTGATGGTGCAGCAGTGGGCGGCAGCTGCATCCGGGTTGCGCGTTCGACAAAAAGCTGGTTGTCCTCTGTATGATTATTTATCTGCTCCTTTTGTGTCGCCGGGGCGCTCTCGCCACTATCGGGAGAAGCGGCTTTAGCCGGAGCGGTCATTTTAGAACGAACAGCCTTTCCTGTTTCCATGCGCTCTACAGGCTCGGCCCCATCGGTAATGGTACCGTACTCCTTCTCGATCTTTAGGTCCGCCATACGCCGAATAGCCTCCGGAGCCAGGGCGGAATCCGGAGCTTTTTCCAAAAATCCCTGATAGCTCTGCAGGGCCTTGTCCAAACCGCCTTCTATCTGTTCTTCCTTGATTTCGACATGTTGATCGCGCAGCTTGGCAATAGTGTCCCCTCCACCAGTGGATTGGCAGGCGGCCAGCATCAGCGACAACACCGAAACTATGAGCAGGATCCGGTTCATTGATTCACCTTTTCCTGAGACAATTCCCGGGTGGCACGATCGTAACTGTCAGCCATGGCAAAGCGTGCTTTGACCTCGCACTCGGACAGACGTTCGCGCCGCTGGGTAAGCTCGTTCACGGCCATGGTTTCAAGCATATGGCCCTGTCGATCCATTAGTTTCTCGACTTTTTCGTGCGCGCCTCTGATGTGCGACCAAAGCCGGCTGATCCCTTCTTCATAACCCTCGTAGCTCTGTGTGGCGGCCTGACGGGTCCTCACAAACGCCATGTATTGTTTTTGCAACATGTCAATTTCGTCGTTCAATTCTCCAAGATGCGTGTAGGTTTCTGTGAGACGGCGATCATATTGGGTATAGATGTTCCATGTCAGTATGCCCCTTAAGCGGCTGATGCTTGCGTTGATTGCCTTGTTGGTGGAAATGCCGTCTTGTTCCAGCATCTCTTCCAGACGGGCAATCTGTTGACTGAGTATTCGCTCATCAGACGTGGCCAGATAATCCGGCCTGGGTGCGACCAACATGTTTTGCAGCCGTTTTTCTATACGGTTGCGCTGTTCAAGGCGCAAACGCATCTGTGAGTCCAACCGACGAAACTCCTTGTCGATCACTGGCAGCAAAGGATGATAATAAGCCCGCCTGTGGGCGATAAGATCTTCGAAAGCGACCAGGTCGGATTTCCAGGTTTCCAGCCTCTTCCTCAGCTGTTCTAGGTCGAGATAGTTCTTGAGTGATTCCTGGAAATCATGGGAGGCCATCAATTCAAGCAAATAATAGGTTTCGGGCGTTTGCGGAAGACTGCGCAACTTGACGACCCAGTTTGCGTCCTGTTTTAACTCTTCCCGCACCAAAGCCTTTAAAAAATGTCCAGCATGAATGCTTTTTATGGAGGCATCAAGCTTGTCGATTTCGGATCGAAATTTGACAAGGGCGCTGTCATACATCAATGCCGCCTTGCTGTATACGTTTAGTTTTCCATACGCATAGGGGACGGAGAGCATGGCTTCCTGGACGGAAGCGTCTGTAACTTCACGACGGACCAATGCGCTCCACGGCACAAGTGCCCTTTCGTATTTTCCCTGGTACGCGTCGGCCCAACCTGAACCCAATAAAGCGCGGTTGGAAAACGGGCCCTTTAATCTTACGCGATCCAGGGTAATTTTAGCATCTTCATATTTTTTTTCTTCCAGCAGCCTGGCACCAAGCACCAGATTGGCTTTGTCCCTAATCGCCAGGGTAAGGGACTGATCGCTTTTGATCTGTCCGGCCAGATCTATGTAATGACGTCCCGTTTGCGTTTTTCCGCTTTTTACAAGGGCAATGCCGAGATTATAGGTTGCAAACCCATCGTATTTTTCGGTTTTTTGGAGACCCCTCAGTATTTCGGACGCCTCGTCAAAGTTACCGTTGGCCATGTGTATCTGTGCGCGTAAAAAGGCCAGATCCTCCCGAATCTCTTCTGGTATGGCACCGTCGATTCGCTCCACTGCAAATTGCGCATTGGCGGGTTGATCTTTCTGGAAATAGATCCGTGCCAGGCGGTAAATGGCTTCGTTACGTACCGGCGCTTCGACGTTGCCTTCTATGACCGCTGTAATTGCCCGGCCGGCGCGCTGATGCATGCGGTACGCGAGTTCAAAATCGCCAACGGCAAATTCGGCATGGTTTATATGGTAGTAGAGGGTGTCCATCTCACGTTCATCCAGCCTGTGATGCTGGGCAAGTTCTGTATCCAATCTTGCGATCGCATCAAACCAGTCATCTTGAAATGCGTAGTACAGGGCTTCACCGAAATAGAGGTCTTTAAGCTCTTTTGGCGCAGACATCCCTGCTGCCACCGTATTTACGGTTAACAGTATCAATCCCGTAAGTATTGCAATAAGCCTTAACATTAATTACAATTCCTTTAGGTCGATGCTTTGAGGCGCAAGTAATATTTCCACTATTTTTGGCCCCACGCTCTTGTGCACCTTAAACTGTTTTGAGTTCTTAACATCGAAACCGGTGCTGGACTTCCCGCTCGCAAAGACATGCATGTCATGATCGCCAACCGTAATATTTCCGGTGTATAGACGCTGTACCCCCCCTTTTTGCAAAGCTTCAAGTTCCTTGAAGGTATAAATATGCCGGGCGGTCGGTTCTCCATCCAGCTCCACTTCAATGGTATCGAGGCGAAATGTTTCGTCGGTGTCCCACGCTACAAATACAGCAATCTGTGTATCGGATGGGTACAAGAGCTTTTCCTCAAGTTGGTTCAACTCAGCCGCTATGGCCAGAGCATCTGCTTTTATTTCCTGCACCTGTTCATCCAAGCCCTTGATCTGTTCCCTGGAGACATCCTGCGCATATGCCGTGGACCACATGACGGCTACAAAGATTACAGAGATTAACCATCTTAAACTATAGGACATAATCATCCCCCGTTTTTCGCAGTATATATGCATTGCAACCCTGTGACCCTTTTCCGTTTTTTATAATCACCTTCAACAACTAAGCCATAAAAACAAAAAGCCCTCGGGCAAATGTTCCCAAAGGCTTTGACAAGTAGCTTCGGAAACCCGGCTGTCATAGCTTAATAAGCTTTAGACCCGTGGCTTTGCGTCCCCGCCTTTCAACGAGTTTGCCCTTTCGTTCTATATTTGCAATAAGTATACTAGTAGCAAATTATTATGTCAATCAATTTCTTTTATATCATATTCAGTATAGTCCTTTTTTTCACCAATTACGCTCTAATTAGGGTTTTTTAGGAGTTTTAAACAACTATCAGTATATCTATAACTAT
>JBDLJD010000038.1:0-30499 GCA_039714495.1 Thermodesulfobacteriota bacterium | reverse complement strand
TTTATCATGAAACCGATCCACCTGTGTCTGGGTGAACCAGTGCCCTGGATCTTCAACCTCATACCGGGTCATACCCGCTTGTTTTAATACATTATCGATATCCACGTCAGGATAATTCAAGACCAGGTATTCGACATACGTGTTTGTGATTCTGCTACTGTACAAAGGGATTTCCTTTTCAAGATCCATGGGCATGTCCTCTTAATCGTTGCAGGTATAGGTAGCTTGGCATCTGTAACTTATTAGATTTCAGAGGATTTTGTCAATATAGGAGGGGAGGTGTTGCATATGAAGTGTTTCCAAAGATCCTGCAAAGCGTACCGTCGATCCTGTCTTTAGCGGGATTGACTATGCAGACATTCTAATACAACACACAACTGCCGGTAAATCTTCTGAATAGAAGCGCCGCCGCCGCGAAAATTAAATCGAAACAAACCCTTCTATTTTGGACAACGCATCTTGACATATTGTTTTATATGAATAATATTAATTCCAAAACAATACCCAAGAGGTTCTGATATGCCTGTATATGAATTCAAATGTTCTGAAGGAACAGTTACTGAAAAATTCGTCAAGATGGGTACTGAATCCATCAAATGCCCAAAGTGCAATAAAAAGGCAAAAAAAATAATCTCATCCTGCACCTTTAAATTGAAAGGTGGCGGATGGTATGCAGATGGGTACGCATCGAAAAAATAAACAAAACCAGATGAACCGCAGCTAACGTTCCCAGGGACTTTCTTCTGCGGTTCCTCTTTAGACGTAAATGTATTGCTAAATACATCCTTTCTCCTTACCATACAAAGCATTGTCGATATTTGTCGTCCTTATATCCAAGGGGAGATAAATAGAGATCAAACCCCGGCTTTCTGCATATCTGCAGAATGCGTTTACAAATCCATTCAGGAGTTTGCCAGTGGCTGTTAAACACAGTATCAATGAATTGAGCAGTTTCGCCTTGGATACCATTCAGAAAACAGGCAAGGAAGCCCTCGAATTTTATGGTAAAGGCCCTTCCAACGTAAAATTCAATGAAACCCTCGTTACCAAAGCGGAGCTTCATTTAAACAGCTATTTCCAGAAAGCGCTCAATGCGACCTATCCGGATCACCAGACATTTCAGGACAGGCAGGCAGAAGCAGAATATTCCCACGACGAAAAAAGGTATTTGTGGATTTTCGACCCCATTGACGGGGTGGACAATTTTCAGGCTGGTATCCCTGTTTGGGGGATGTCCCTGGCCCTTTTGGAAAATTTCTGGCCTGTTTTAGGCATCTTCTATATACCGGTCACCGATGACCTGTTTCATGCCCAGGCCGGGAAAAAGGCTTTCTGGGGAAAACAGCCGATTGGCGTTACCACCCAGGAAAATGTGGACGATGAAAGTCTGCTGTTAACCTTTTCAAGGTTCCATCAATACTACGATTCGAGTTTTCCTGGTAAAATCAGAGATATGGGAAGCATCGGCGCCCATGTCTGCTATGTTGCCATGGGACGGGCCGATGCTGCAGTGACGGCCAATGAATCTTACAAGGATCTTGCCGCTGTTAGGGTGATCATCGAAGCGGCAGGCGGCAAAATCAGCAAAATCGACGGTGGGGAATTTCATCTCAACGATTACCTGGATGGCCGTAAAATCAGAGATCACCTGGTGGTGGCTTCGCCTGAAAACCATGGGCAGGTATTGCGGCATTTGACCCAGCGCTCTTAATGGTGTACGGATAGCTCACACAGACTATCAGGAGGTGTGCTATTATTTCGGATGTAAAAATAGTTGTGGTGGACAAGGACCGACTGGCTCGGGAATTTACCGTGGATGTCCTGGAATTCTGCGTCAACCGCTCGGTCAAGGCGTTTGAAAGCAGCAGCGAAGCCTGGAAATACATCCAAAGCAACGGCAATGCTCACATTGTCATCACCGAAGCCGATCTGCCTGAAATGGACGGCTTTGAGCTGCTGTCCAATATGAAAAAAGCCTATCCTGAAAAAACCTGCATTATTATGTCTCAGTCCCATGCTCATGAAAAGCGGGCGGAAGAACTCGGTGCAGATGCCTTTCTTGCCAAACCCTTTTACGTGGATGAAATTTTCGAGATCGTCCAGCGCTATGTGATCCAGCAATAATCAGGTCGCAACCGCCAGGCGATTGCTCTTCAATGTTTATACGATCAACCCCATCCAACGTGCTGCCGAAATAGTGTAAGCGATCAGTACAACATACACTATAATACTCTCAGAATTCACCACAAAGTTCACCCCCTAAGGTCATTGTCCGTCATCATGCCTTCCCATATGGTTGTTTACGCAACTACGAGGTTATCATGGCCATGTGTAATCAGTGCAAATAGAATATGGCTCTGCCGATTCGTTACCGATAGCGTAGTTCTTATGCGACGGCGGGTTGCTTAGGGGTTTTAATTGACTGTCCGATAATAAAGATATATCCTTCAACATATTATAAAATAGAACGGCCTTTTCTGAAGAAAGGATAATACCATGTTTCGATGCAGATCTTTCTCATTCATGCTCGCTTTTATCCTCCTCTTTTTCTTCCTTCATCTACCGTCTTCTCTGGCTGATGATGTGAGCGGTACCATCAATGAAGACACCATATGGATAGTTGCTGACAGCCCCTACACGGTAACCGGAAATATCAAGATAACAGAAGGCGTGACCCTAACCATCCAGCCGGGTGTCATGATCGTGTTTCAAGAGGACATTAATTCTGAAACCGGACTTTACATTCGCGTAGATGGAACGCTGAAGGCCCAGGGTACCAAGACCGCCCCCATCATTTTTACAGCCCAAAACAAGGCTTTTCCTTGGGGTGGAATTGTCTTCACAGATATCAGCGAAGACTGGGATGAAGATACATCCACAGGTTGTATCATCGACCACTGCATTATTGAATATGCCGGTAACAGCACTATTTATGGCACTGCTGCCATTTCCACCTTTTCAGCCCAGCCATACCTGGTTAACAACACCATCCGCTACACGCCGAGCATCGGGATTTCAGCCACTGATATTCTTACTGCACAATCGCCCAGTGGGCGGCTGCAAGTAGTAGGAAATCACATACACAATCATGCCGAGGGTATTCGATTAGCTCTGGAAGGTGCGCTCATCGAAAACAATTATTTTATCAACAACAACCAGGCGATTGTTGTCCAAACCAGCTCGAACGATATCATCGTGAGAAAGAACACCATCGTAAATACTCAGGAGGATGTTCAAGGGGATGGCATCAACTTGAGCCTGGACAATAATGAAGGCGATAATGGCATCGCCGAGTACCTCTGGGAACAAACCAGTGGCCAATCCATGGAAATAGATAATCCCCGCTCACCTATTGCTACGTTTATAGCACCGCCTGTAGGTGCATCCGTTGAAACACTGGTCTTCAATTTAACGGTAACGGACGATGACGGCCAGACAGACACCGAGTCGCTTGAAATTATGATTTATGGTACCAATCAACTCCCGGTCGCCAATGCCGGCGCCGACCAGCGCGTTCAACGGGGTCAGAACGTGGTGTTGAATGCAGCAGGATCGTTTGATCCCGATTATGGGATTAAAAACTACCAGTGGGTGCAGACCGAAGGGCCTGGTGTAACGCTGAGCAGCACAAGCGTAGTCAGCCCCACCTTTCTCGCATCGGTTAATGTGCCTGATGAAGGCGCAACACTCACGTTTCAGGTCACCGTAACAGACAATGGTGATCTTCAGGATACGGACACGGTTGATATCCTGGTTCACAAGGACAATAGCCCACCCATAGCTGATGCCGGTGATGATTTATTTGCAGGTTCCGGGGTGCTTGTTCAACTCGACGGATCGCATTCGGTTGACCCGGATGGCGGCATCGGCTCTTACGCATGGGATCAAACAGCAGGTCCCCTGGTCACATTGGTAGGCGCTGATACGGCCAGGCCCCGTTTCTTGACGCCAGCGGCAGGGGTGTCGGGAGAAGAACTGATATTCGAGATATCCGTTGAAGATACAGGCAACCCTAAGATTGAAACCAAGGACACCGTCACCGTCACGGTTTTTGAAAAAATACCGCCGTTTGCCGTTACGGAAAACTCGCTCAACATATTGCAGGGTGAGACCGCTCGTTTGTTCGCATTCAACTCATTTGATTCCGATCGACAATCTGAGGTGACTATTGAAAATAATCTGCTGAGCAGTGCCGCCGAAACAGCCGGGCTTATCAACATCAGCCAGGCACTTAGCGATGCAGCTTATGAACTGAATGTCATCGCCAACCAGTTCGAAGTGGTGTCCGAGAATGGACTGGCCGTATATTTGTACAACTGGCCTCCGGGAACTGATCCGGAAATAGACCTGTCAGGCAACTGGTGGGGCAGTGACGATGCCGCGGCCATCGAGATGTTGATATTTCATGTTGATGATGACTTCACGCTCCCGGAAATTATAGCCAACCCGGCGGGTGAGATTCCCGATGATGTGGGTTCAACCCTGTTCTACCCACCAATGGCCAATGCCGGCGCAGATGTGAGTGCTTCGGCCGATGTGGCGGTTAAGCTCAATGGGACCGGTACATATGATCCTGACAATATCGCTACATATGCGTGGACCCAGTTGGACGGGCTTGCTGTGGAACTGAAGAGTTCTGACAGCGACAGCCCATCATTTGTCGCACCGCTAGGCGGAAATGAGGGTACTTCCCTGACTTTTCAACTGCAGGTGTCTGTCGATGGCGCCTTTTATGACACGGACGACGTCGTTGTAAATATCATGCCGGACGCCGAAACAACCACGGTCGAACATGGTGACTTTTTAGGTTGTTTTATAACTTCAATTCACTAAAGGGAAAATGGGATGCAGAGTAGTATAAAGGGCAAGGTCGTTGCTGTAATGGTCGTTTTGGTTTGTATTGGATGTGGCTGGGTGCCCATTGCCTTGGCAGGCTATTTTACAGTAGGTGCGGGATACGGCGGTGAGGGAGAAAACGCGAGCGTTTCTATTGAAGCCGGGCAGAAAGGAATCGATTTTGCTAACCTGAATATGTTGCTGGGGCTAGGTTTACCAATCATTCCCCATGGGGGTGACAATTTGCCCGAAAATACCATTGACGGTGATTGTCCCAACGATGATTGTGTGAGCAGCGGCATCGAATATACGGGTACCGAACTGGGGGTTTACGCAAAAATCGGGCTTAAGCTATTTTTTGATAACGTTTACCTGAACATCATCGGAGGAGGTACGGTTGTGACCGAAAGCTCGATTGCCAAATCTCCCACAACTGGCCGTTATTATGAAGAATCCACTGAATCTGTATTGAATCCCATGTATGGAGCCGGGCTGGCTTATTTCCCTGAAGTTTTCGACTGGCAGCTGGTGATCCAGATCGATGGTGACAACCGGAGAGGTGTATCAGGGCTGGTGGGTTTTTTCTGGTAAGACTTGGAAAAAGTATCCTCGTTTCTTGGAGGAAAAAATCAAGGAACTTGGACAGCCTACGTGGAATTGGCACTCATTAAGACACCGTAGGGCTTCGATATGGGCCAAAGATAAACCGCTTTTTGAGCTGATGATGTTGCTTGGGCATACCCAAATTTCAACCACCCAAAGGTACCTTCATTCCCTTGGAATAATCAGGTTTTAACGATTTTCTTTCGCATATTTTTAGCCAGAAAATTTCTAAAAAATAATAAAGGGGCTACGCAATTAAGCGTAACCCCTTGTTTTTATTAATGGTGCCGAAGGCCGGAGTTGAACCGGCACGCCCGTAAGGCACTACCCCCTCAAGATAGCGTGTCTACCATGTTCCACCACTTCGGCACAATATATTATTCGGTCTTTTCCTGATCGCCAGCCGGCGGAGCGGCTGGTTCAGCAGCAGAAGAGGGGGCTGCCTCTTCGATAGGCGCTGCTGTTTCCATTACCACCGATTTAGCGCTTTTGCCCCCGGCCACGTAGGCCAGCGACAGTGAGGTCAGCATGAAAACAATGGCGGCCACGGTGGTGGCCTTGCTCAAAAAGGTAGAGGCACCGGTGCTGCCAAAGAGCGTCTGGCTGGATCCCCCGCCAAAAGCTGCACCCATATCCGCCCCTTTTCCCGTTTGGAGCAAAACGATCATGATCAAGGCGATCGAAACGATTACGTGTATTATGATTACCAATATTGACATATAGTTAATCCGTTATATTTAAATAAATGCTTTAGGGTTAAAATTTGACAATCTGACTGAATGTTTGCGGATCCAGGCTGGCGCCGCCGACCAGTGCGCCGTCAATATCGGGCATGGACATCAGTTCGGCAATATTGCCGGGCTTGACGCTGCCGCCGTATAGAATACGCATCGACTGCGCAAGGCTGTCATCGAACTGCTTGGCAATGGACGCCCTTAGAAACGTGTGAACCTCCTGCGCCTGATCCGATGTTGCTGTTTTGCCTGTCCCAATGGCCCAGATCGGTTCATACGCCAGAACCAGATCTTTCAGATCATCTGAAACAAAACCCTTTAACCCAGCTTGCACCTGTTTGTCAAGCACAGAAAACGTCAAATTCGAATCCCTTTCCGTTTCTGACTCACCAATACAGAATACCGGTTTCAGCCCGCAGGAAAGGGCGGATTTTATTTTATTGTTGACGGTTTCATCGGTTTCACCAAAAAATTGCCGTCTTTCCGAATGGCCGATGATTACATAACCACATCCTGCGGATTTCAGCATATCACCCGATATTTCACCCGTATAAGCACCTTCGGTCTCCCAGTGGAGATTCTGCCCGCCCAGATCTATGCGGCTGCCTTTAATGGCGTTGAATACCGGGTGGAGGGCGGTGAAGGGTGGTGCGATCATGATATCGGTGCCATCGACACCATCGACCAGGCTCTTGAGTTGTTGCGCGGATTTTACGGATTCCCCGCAGGTTTTGTACATTTTCCAGTTGCCGGCAATCAATGGAATGCGATCTGACATTTTTCAAACTCCTATTGATGTTTCAATATGATAGAACCTGAATTTAAGCGTTTTAGAATTTCACAATGGAAATATGCAGTAGAAAAATAGCGGCAAAGCCGCGAAATAAAGAATAAATCGACCCGGATAAAAAGATCTGGATCGATTTATTTTTAGAGCATGGATCCTACCATGGCGGCAAGATCCACCATGCGGTTAGAGTATCCTGACTCGTTGTCGTACCAGGACAGCACCTTGACCATGTCACCGACAACATAGGTCGTATCTGCATCCAAAATGGAGGAGAGGGGCGAGCCATTGTAATCGGTTGAAACCAGGGGCAGTTCGGAATACCCCAGAATACCGGACAGTGCATTTTCCGATGCATTTTTCATAGCCTCATTTACATCGGATACGGTGACGCCCTGCTTATCGATGGTGGCCACCAGGTCCACGATGGAAACGTTGGGCGTCGGAACTCTGATCGCCAGGCCGTTCAGCTTTCCGGCGAGTTCAGGCAGTACCAGGGCAACGGCTTTGGCAGCACCGGTGGAGGTCGGAATCATGGACAGGGCTGCGGCTCTGGCCCGTCTAAGGTCTTTGTGGGGAAAATCCAGGAGGCGCTGGTCGCCGGTATATGAGTGAATGGTGGTCATCAAGCCTGCTTTAAGGCCGAAATTTTCCAGCAATACTTTGGCAACCGGTGCAAGGCAGTTCGTGGTGCATGAAGCGTTGGAGATGATGTGATGCTGCTTGGGGTCATATGTATTTGAATTTACGCCCATAACGATAGTGGCGTCCGGCTCTTTGGCAGGAGCGGATATAATGACCTTGCGGGCGCCGGCCGTCAGATGTTTGGCTGCGTTTTCACGATCACGGAAAAGTCCAGTACACTCTGCAGCGACATCGACCCCAAAGGCCTTCCAATCCAGTTTTTCAGGATCGCGGACAGCCGTATAGGCAATAGAGCGCCCGTCCACTTCAATGGCGTTGTCTTTGGCAATGATTTCATGATCCAGTTTGCCATGCACCGAGTCGTAAGCCAGAAGGTGGGCCATGGTAGCGGCGTCGGTGAGGTCGTTAATTGCCACGACTTCGACGTCTTCGTGCTCCAGGGTCGCTCTAAAGACAAGTCGGCCGATTCTGCCAAATCCGTTAATACCTATTTTAATCGCCATTTGCTTTCTCCTTCATTATAGTTTGCCATCTTTCAAATCTTTTAGCGTTTATTCCCCTTCAAAATACTGCTGGCCATGGAAATACTTTTTTTACCATATGTTTCAAGATGAACAGCAAGGTCGGTAAGGGCCATTTTATCTCGTGCGCCCACAGCCTTGATCAGTATGGGCAGGTTGACGCCCGAGATGACTTCCACTTTCCCTTCCTCGAGAAACGAATAGCTTAAATTGGAAGGCGTTCCGCCGAACATGTCTGTTAACACCAGCACACCTTCATCCTGCTGGACCTTCTTAATGGCCTTGGCGACATCCGACTGCAGGGCATCGACTTTTTCGTTGATGTCAATGGAAACAGACACCACCGCTTCCGGCTTGCCGCCAAGTATGAATCCGGCGGCATCAATGAGTGCATCGCCAAGCTGTCTATGGGTGACTATTGTTATTCCTATCATGATATCCTCAAATTAGGCTTATGCCTCCTGGTCTATGTCCCTGTGGGAAAGGTTGACGTCTCTTTCCGGAGTGCATATGTGATTGAAGACGGACTCTGCAACCACGACGGAACGGTGGCGCCCCCCTGTGCATCCAACACCTACCGTCAAATAGGCTTTGCCTTCTTTTTCGTACTGGGGGATCAGGAAATCGAGCAGGTCCAGGTATTTATCAATGAATTCCTTGGTTTCCGCCTTTTCAAGCACAAACGATCGTACTGTATCGTTCCGCCCGTCAAGCGGCTTTAGCGCCGAGATGAAATACGGATTGGGCAGAAACCGGACATCCATGATCAAGTCTGCGTGAAGCGGGATACCGTACTTGAAGCCAAATGACAACACATTAATGCGAAAGGTATTCAGACCAGCATTTTTTTTAACAATTTCAAAAATTAAAGATTTTAAGTCGTGCACACTGTAGGCAGAGGTGTCGATGATCTGCCCAGCTTCTTTTTTCAGGTTTTCAAACAGTTCCTTTTCCGCACGCATGCCATTGAGAAGGCTGCTGCTGCCCCTAGCGAGGGGGTGGTGCCTGCGGGTTTGCGAATAACGCTGCAACAGCGTTTTTTCATCTGCCTCCAGAAAAATGACCTCAAGGGGATAGGGCAACGATGTCAGTTGTTCGAACACGACAGGGTAGGCCGCCAGAAATTCCCTTTCCCGCAAGTCCATGACAAAGGCAAATCCCGGAAGATCCGGATCATCCTCCGCATACCGTTCCAGAAAAATAGGCAGCAATGCCACCGGCATATTGTCTACGCAGTAATAACCCGCATCTTCGAAGGTGTCCAGGGCCGTGCTTTTGCCCGAGCCGGAACGTCCTGTGATGATGAATATTTTTTTTTCTTTCACTTTCAATTACAGTCTCACACCGATAAGGCATAGAGGATAATAGAAAAGCCGCAGATTTGAAATAGTGCGCAGGCCACCTGAAACATTGACGGGCTAAAACTCCTCGTCTGCCTCCTGGATGATGGTAAAGATCTCATCCCGGCTTGAAGCGTTTATAAGCCGCTCTTTAAATGATTCGTCTTTCAGCAGCCTCGATATGCGGGCCAGCATTTTGAGATGCAGGCCGGTCGAGTTTTCCGGGGTTACCAACAGAAAAAAAATGTGCGTCGGTTTGCTATCCATGGACTCGAAGTTCACGCCTTTCCTGCTGCGGCCAAAACCCAATACAATGTTAGCGAGATTTTTCAGCTTGCCGTGGGGGATGCCGACACCGCCGCCAATGCCCGTGCTTCCCAGCCGCTCACGGTCCAGCAGCACCTTGACAAGACCTTCTTCACTGACTTTAGCCGCTTTGGCAACAGGCGTCACCAGCTCTTCGAGAATACCCTTCTTATCCGTAGACACAAGGTTTTCCAGAATCGCGTCCTTTTGTAGTACTTCCAGAATTTTCATCTTGGATCACCTTGTCAACTGGGCTGAATAAGACCATAATGCCCGTCTTTACGCCGATAGAGGACATTTATGCTGTTTGTGCGTGAATTGGTAAAAACAAGAAAATTGTCATCCACGAGTTCCATCTGCATGACGGCCTCATCAATGTCCATGGGCTTGTAATCGATATTTTTAATTTTCACCTGTCGTTCCAAATCATCTTCGCCCGCTGCTGTTTCCGAGGAAGCGTCAGCCCGGTCCCTGAACTTGCTCCCGGTTCGTCTTTCACGGTTCTTTTCCTTGCTTTTCTTTATCTGAGTCTCGAGTTTGTCGAGAACCATGTCAATGGCCGAATACATGTCTTCTGTTTCCTCTTTGCCGTTGATATTCAGCCTGTCGCCATTGATGTTGATTTCGGCAATGTGCCGGAACTTTTCAACAGACAGCACAACGTTTGCTTCAGCCGGGTTGTAGAGGTATTTATCGAAGCGGTCGAGTTTGTCGGAAACATAGGATCTTAAATTTTCGGAGGAATCAAGGTTTTTGAACGTTACAGATGTCTGCATATAGACCTCCTTATAACTGTTTACGTTTATTGGATGATAATACACCCAGCATTTCACGGTACTTGGCAACCGTTCGGCGGGCGATATTAATATTTTCGTTCTTGAGCATTTCAGCCATTTTACTATCGCTGTAGGGCTTGTGCGGATCTTCGCTTTCAATGAGTTTCTTGATCTTTTCCTGCACGCTCGCCGAAGCGATGGCTTCGCCGTGGACCCGCTTAATAGAACTGTTGAAAAAATATTTCAACTCAAAAATACCCTGGGGAGTGTAGGCGTATTTGTTGGTTGTCACCCGGCTTATGGTGGATTCGTGCATGCTGATGTCTTCGGCCACGTCCCGCAAGACCATGGGCTTGAGATGGGTGATGCCGCGATCGAAGAAATCTTTCTGAAACTTTAATATGCTTTCCATGACCTTGTAGATCGTTTTCTGCCGTTGATGAATACTGCGGATCAGCCACGCAGCTGAGCGCAGTTTGTCCTGCAAGTACTCCTTGGTGGTGTCGGAGACGGTTTCACCTTTGGACATCGCCTTTTTGTAGAACGGGTTGACCCTCAATTTAGGCATGCCGTCATCGTTAAGTACGATGATGAAATCACCTTCGGACTTGTATACGTAAATATCCGGTGTGATGTACTGCGGCTCTTCCTCGCTGAACTTGCGTCCCGGCCTGGGCTCCAGTCCTTTGATGACATTGACGACCGCAACGACGTCTTCAAAACGTACTTTCAATGCCCGGCAAATGGCCTTGTAGTTCTTGTTTTCCAGGTGGTTGAGATGGTTGGTGACGATTTCAGTCAAAAGGTCGTCTTCCAGGCCCAGGTGCCTGGCCTGGATCATGAGGCATTCCCCAAGATCCCTGGAGCAGACACCGACAGGGTCGAAGGCCTGCAGTGTCGATAGTACGTCTTCAACAATTTCCACTTCACAGCCACAATTCACCGCTATTTCATCCAGGGGCACGTCCAGATATCCGTCCCTGTTCAGATTGCCGATGATCAGGCTGCCGATTCTCTCATCCTGGGAGGATGGGAAGGTCATGAGAAACTGCCAGAGAAGATGGTCGCTGAGTGATTCCTTTTTCGAGATAAATGCATCAAATCTAGGTGCATCCCTGTTTTCAGATTCAAAGTTCACCCGTCCCGGGGAATTGTATTCATCCAGATAATTGCTCCAGTCCACCTCATCGGGAATCTTTTCATCGATGGTGACCTCTTTTTCCGAGGCAGGCTGTTCATCGGTCTTCTCGTTTTTTTCCGCCGGCTGTTCCTTGGAAGCGACCTCCTGCACTTCTTCAAGGGCCGGGTTCTCCTCCAACTCCTGACTGATCTTGTCCATCAACTCCAAGCGTGAAAGCTGGAGTAGTTTGATCGCCATCTGCAGCTGTGGCGTCATGATAAGCTGTTGGGTCAGTTTTAGCTGTTGTCGGAGTTCGATTGCCATTTTATAACCTGAATTCGTCTCCCAGATAGATGCGGCGTGCAATATCGCTGGATGCAATTTTCTCGGGTGAGCCTTCTTCGATTACCTCTCCATCATTTAATATATACGCTTTATCACAAGCTTCAAGTGTCTCTCTTACATTATGGTCGGATATGAGGATGCCGATATTCCTTTGCTTTAAATGATCGATAATTTTTTTAATGTCAATGACGGCCAGAGGATCGATCCCGGCAAAAGGTTCATCCAGCAGGATAAAAGCCGGGTTGGTCACCAGACAGCGGGCTATTTCGAGCCTGCGCCGTTCGCCGCCGGACAAGACACTAGCTTTTTGTTGCGAAAGCCGTTTAATCCCCAATTCTTCCAGAAGCATGCTCGCGCGTTCTTCTCTTTCCGGTTTTGAAAGGGCCATGGTCTCCAAAATAGCCATCACATTCTGGTGGACCGTGAGTTTGCGAAATATGGATGATTCCTGGGGCAGATAGCCCAGACCATTTCGCGCCCGCTGGTACATGGGCAGTTCCGTGATCTCCTGGTCATCGAGAAAAACGTGGCCCTGGTCCGGTTTCACCATGCCGACGGTCATGTAGAATGTGGTGGTTTTACCGGCGCCGTTGGGTCCGAGAAGACCAATCACTTCCCCTGATTCGACCTTAAGATCAACCGAGTTGACCACTTTGCGTCCACGGTATATTTTTACCAGTTTTTGTACTGACAGTATTGGCATCTGGCTATGGGATTATAATCCCTAAGTAAATTATATTACGGCTGCTTTAATGGAAGCCCTTGTTCATCCGAGAAGAACTGCGCTTCCACGCGTCCATCACTGCCGCCTTCGACCTTAACACGGTTGTCACCCTGATGCAGGGTAATCTTCGACCCGGATATGGAATTTTTTCCAGAGACAATTTTCGAACCCGGCCCGGACAGGACAATGGTCTGTTCCGCTGTCGACCACACTGCCCGCTGGGTTGTAGCGGTCTGATCATCAAACTGGATATTGACATTTCCGTCTGCCACTATGCGCTGAATCGCGTCCGCACCGGGCTGCTTTTGGCTATCTTGGGAAGGCGCGTCTTTGTAAAATATCTTCAAGCTGTCGCATAAAATTGTCATGTTGCCGCGTATGGCATGAACATTCCCTATGAATTCCGCGTTTTGGGATTGGGTGTCCGCCACCAAGCGGTCTGCGGTGACCCGGATCATATTGTCATCGACTGGGCCTCCCGAGGTCTGCGCCGGCAGGTTTTCGGCAAAACAGGGGAGGGGACTGCACATCATGATGGCCAAAAGAACCAAACAGGAGAGCATTGCAGCAATCGATTTTATTTTAGAGACGCATACCTTCACTGAGAATACCTTTCACATTGCCATTGAATTCGGATTTCTGCGTATTGAGATCCACCTCCACCGCATCTGCAGACAGGGAGAACCTTTCACCGGACACTTTTACCCTGTCATTTGTGTGCAGTCGCCGCAATTGATGGTTGTAATTCAAGGCCATGGTTTCCATCCGGTGGGTTCCATTGTCCACCAGAACATTGCCTTCCACCATGATATCATTTGATTCTGTCTGCAGATACCCACGGTCTGCAGTCAGGTTTACTTCCCCGCCGTCATCCATATAAAACACAACCTCGAGGTTTTCGAAGATGGCGCGGTTTTCCTTTTCAATATAATGGGCTGAATCCGCAACCAGGCTCCACTCTTTTTTACCGTTTTTAGTGGCTGTATGATGAACCTTGCCTATGGAAATGCTGGCATTGTTTTTATCGTCCGCCAAAGCGGGTTCGCTGTTTCCGGTATTGTTCCGGTACCGAAAAAAAGAGGCCAGTACAATTCCAATGGTAACGGCGATCACTAAAATCAGTACAATTTTTAGCCGGCGCTGTTTATGATTCGAACGGGCCAAGGTAATCTGCTCTATTCCAGGTGTTTTGGATTACGTTCTGTCAGTTTCTGTATTTGATCTGATCCATGACCCGGAGAGGCCTCAGGTGGTCATCCGTTCAACAATCTGGTCAAAGAGGCCTTTTGACTTCAATATGGCATCACAAATTTCACGGACAGCCCCTGAACCGCCTTTAGCCGCAGTAACCCAATCCACCCTTTCTTTGACCACCTCGTGGGCATCGCCAACAGCAATGGAAAAACCCACACGGGTGAAGAGCGGCAAATCCACCAGATCGTCACCAACAAAAGCCATATTGGCCGGATCAATATCTGTTCTTTTACAAATCTCCTGCAAGACCGATGATTTGTCGTCAATACCGTCAAACAGAAGGTCGATGCCCAGATTTTCGCAGCGATGGCGAAGGACCCGGGACGCCCTGCCGGTGACGATGCCGACCTTGACACCAGCCTCCTGCAGAAGATGTATACCGAAACCATCGCGGGAATTGAAAACCTTGACCTCTTCGCCGCTGTCCGTATATATGATGCCCCCGTCGGTCAATACGCCGTCCACATCCAGGAGCAATAGATCGATATTTATCAGTTTATCAATGTCCATAGCAGTTGTTCTTTTATCCCACGGCTGTCCGGCCGTTCACATACCCACACGGGTAGACGGTCTTTAAGGCTTAAACTGCACTCCGAATCCCGACCAATCGGGTAAAAAGTTCTTCAAGGCTGTCCAGCCGCAGTGAATTGGGGCCATCACAAAGCGCGTTGTCCGGGTCGGGGTGGACTTCCATAAAAACGCCCTCTACGCCTGTTGCCACCGCTGCTTTAGCAAGGACAGGTGCAAACTCACGCTGCCCGCCGGAGCTTTCCCCTGCACCGCCAGGGAGTTGGACACTGTGGGTGGCATCGAAAATAACAGGGCAGCCGGTTTGCTGCATGATGCCAATACCCCGGAAATCGACCACCAGGTTATGATATCCAAACATGGCGCCCCGTTCCGTTAGCATAATATTCGAATTGCCCGTGGATCTGACCTTATTTACAACATTGGCCATGTCCATGGGGGCTAGAAATTGGCCTTTTTTAATGTTCAGCGGCCGTCCGGTTCTGGAAATCTCCAGAATAAAGTCCGTCTGCCTGCATAAAAAAGCAGGCACCTGGATAACATCCAGGACCTCGGCAGCTTTTGCGACATCGCTGATGCGGTGTACATCCGATATTACCTTGACGCCGACTTCAGATTTGATCCGGGCAAGGATCTCAAGCCCTGCATCGATGCCCGGTCCCCTGAAAGCATCAATCGAGGTCCGGTTGGCTTTGTCAAAAGATGCCTTGAATATAAAATTCAACCCCATGCGCTCCGTCAGCCCTTTGAGATAGGTGGCGATTTCATGGGTAATTTCATAATTCTCGATAACACAGGGCCCCGAGATAATGAGAAGCGGATGGCCGTTTCCGATTTGAATATCATCAATTTTCATAAGGTCAGCATTTCACTCATGTTTGGATTGTATTGGCTTCTTACACCCTTTGTACATCCATGGCCCGGATATTGCAAGAACGATATTGCAATCTGACCCACGAAATTTTCATGCTTGATTAGGGTAAATATTGCTGGTATTGTTCCCGTTCCATAAATAAAAAGAAAGGCATTGGGTAACTAATTGAAAGATAAAACTAAAAACGGGAAATTGTGGTTCTTTGGCGTGATTACGGCCTGCTTTCTGGTAGCGACTCTGGTGGTATTGTTCATCAGGATGGAAAAGGAAGCCCCTAAGGTTGTACTCGATGTAGATGCACCGATATTTGGAAAGGAAAAGGAATTGCCCATAACCTTTTCCGATGACAAAAGCGGCTTGAAAAAAATCTGGGTCGGCCTTTTTAAAGACGGTCGAGAGGCAGTGCTGCTGGAAAAAGAATACCCCGCTTCAGGGTGGCTGCAAAAAGGGTCGGAAAACCGCGTACCGCTTGATGTAACGGTCAAACCAAAAGATCTGGGATTCACTGATGGTGAAGGTATATTGCGTCTCGTGGTAACAGACCACTCCTGGCGCAATTGGGGCAAGGGCAATCGCACCTATATGGAGAAACAGGTTGTAATCGACACCAAATCGCCGCGTATTGAGGTATTGACCGACGCCCACAACATCAGTCCGGGTGGGACCGCCCTGGCAATTTACAATTTGTCGGAATCCTGCAAGAGAAGCGGAGTACTGGTTGGAGATAAATTTTTTCCGGGACATCCGGCGGGTTTGTCCGACCCAGACCTTTTTGTTGTATTTTTCGCTTTGGCACACGATCTGGCCAAAGGAACCCCCATTGGTTTGGAAGCTGTGGATGAGGCCGGTAACCGAACCAAGGCAAGGTTTTACCACTACATAAAGAAAAAGGCGTTCAGAAGGGACACCATTCGCATTTCCGATAATTTTCTTGCCAGCAAACTTCCTGAATTTGAAACACTCTTGGAGGGTCATACGCAGCAGAGCCCCATCGATCAGTTCTTATACATAAACCGCGAAATCAGAAGGGAAAACAAGCAAGCCATCGACAGGGTGACCGCCAATTGCGAGAAAAAAATGCACTGGAAGGGTGTTTTTCAGCGTCTGCCCGGTTCTGCCACCCGCTCCAGGTTTGCAGATAACCGCACCTACACTTACAAAGGCAAGACCATTGACCACCAGGTGCACCTGGGCCAAGACCTGGCTTCAAATGCGCGTTCATCCACCCCGGCGGCCAATAGCGGCAGCGTCGTATTTGCAGATTATCTGGGGATCTACGGCAATACGGTCATTCTGGACCACGGTTTCGGGCTTTTCAGCCTCTATGCCCATCTCAGCGGGATGAATGTGGAAACAGGGCAATTCGTCAACAGGGGGGAAATCATCGGCCGTACGGGCAAGACCGGTCTGGCAGGCGGTGATCATCTGCATTTCAGCATGATAGTGCATGACACCTTTGTTACACCGCTCGAGTGGTGGGACGCGTCCTGGATCAATAACAATATCAGGGGAAAATTGAAATCCATCGGTCTTGTTGATTAGGCAACAGGCCTTTACAAGGTTTAGGGAATCGGTGCATGAAAAAATTCAAGGTTGAAAAAACCTACCGCGATATCAATGCAAAAATAAAATCCGGAGAAGCTATCGTCGTCACTGCCGAAGAAATGATCGGCATGGTCCGCGAATCCGGACCGGTCGAGGCGGCCCGGCACGTGGACGTGGTTACCACGGGAACCTTCGCACCCATGTGCTCATCCGGTGCCTTCATCAACTTCGGACATTCCCAGCCGGGTATCAAAGCCTCAAATGTGTGGCTCAACAATGTACCGGCCTACGGTGGAGTGGCGGCCGTGGATTGCTATATCGGGGCCACCGAGCCATGCGAAGACGATCCGTTGAACAAGGTATATCCGGGAGAATTCAGGTACGGCGGCGGACATGTAATCCAGGACCTGGTAGCTGGAAAAAAAGTGCATCTGAAAGCCACCGCCTATGGAACGGACTGCTACCCCAGCAAGCGTTTTGAAAAAACTATCACACTGCGTAGCATCCCCAATGCCGTGCTCTGCAATCCGCGAAACGGGTATCAGAATTACAACTGTGCCATAAACCTGACAAAACGCACCGTCTATACGTACATGGGAGCGCTTCGTCCTGGTATGGGAAATGCGAATTTCTGCTCGGCAGGGCAGTTGAGCCCGCTTTTCAACGACCCGTATTATAAAACCATCGGACTGGGAACGCGAATTTTTCTTGGCGGGGCGGAAGGGTATGTGACCTGGAACGGCACCCAGCATAAACCGGTTGTAAAAAGAACCGCCAAGGGGGCGCCGCTTACACCCGCAGGAACGCTTTTCGTCATGGGGGACCTCAAGAAAATGTCCCCCAAATGGCTGACCGGTGTAAGTATACAGGGATACGGGTGTTCACTGGCAGTGGGGCTGGGCATCCCCATTCCCATACTGAATGAAGAGTTAGCCAAATATACGTCAATCTCCGACGACGATATTTTCACCCAGGTTATAGACTATGGAGGCGACTATCCCAAAGGCAAAACTAAGAGTCTGGCCCAGGTGAGCTACGCAGAACTCAAAAGCGGTTTCATTACGGTAAAAGGCAAGAAGATCCCGACCGTTCCCTTGTCCAGTACAGTGAGAGCGCGGGAAATTGCCGATTTGCTGAAAAAGAGAATTGCCAATGGAAAATTCTTTTTGGGTGAACCGCAGGCTATGTTGGGACGCATGTAATATTTGAAACCGGCATGGTGAATGATGAGAACCTTTATCGCATTTAAACTGCCAGAGGAGGTCATCGCTTCTCTTGGAGATCTGCAGAAAGCGTTGAAACAGCAGGGCTTGAAGCTTCGATGGGTGCATCCTGATAATATTCACCTGACCCTTAAATTTTTAGGAGACATCTCCGCTGAAGAAATACCGGCCGTGAAGCGTGTTATCCGGACCGTTTCTCGAAGCCAGACGGTATTTTCACTTGAGGCCAAGGGCTTGGGCGTGTTCCCCACCGTAAAAAAAGCACAGGTGCTCTGGAGCGGTATCCACGGTGATGTGAAAAGACTGGGCGATTTCCAATCAAATCTGGACAGGGCATTGGCGGGTATGGGGTTCGAACCGGAAAAACGTGCTTTTAGAGGACATCTCACCCTTGGCAGGATCAAAAGACGGGTCGATGGAAGAGTGCTCGCATCAGCAATCTCCCGGTTTGGTTCCTTTGTCTCGCCGCCCTTGACAGCTGAACGCCTGATTCTTTTTAAAAGCGATCTGAAACCATCGGGAGCGGTTTACCAGGAACTGTTCGCAGAAAACCTGTCCAACGCCGATGACGCCATCCAAGCCCGGACAGATGGAGACATAATTTAAATTTATACAAGGAGAAAATAAATGACCATATCACCGGAAAAAGAAAAAGCAGTGGACAGCGCCATGCTTCAAATCGAACGTCAATTCGGCAAAGGGTCCATCATGAAGCTGGGCAGCCGCCCCATTTTAGCGGTTCCGGTTATATCTACGGGATCCATCGCATTGGACAAGGCGCTGGGGGTAGGCGGCCTTCCACGCGGCCGGGTTATCGAAGTGTATGGTCCGGAATCGTCCGGCAAGACCACGCTGGCCCTGCATGCCGTGGCCAATGCCCAGAAACAAGGCGGCATCGCCGCCTTTGTGGATGCGGAACATGCCTTGGACGTGGTGTATGCCAGGAAACTAGGGGTCAACTGCGATGAATTGCTCGTGTCACAGCCGGATACCGGTGAGCAGGCCTTGGAAATCGCGGACATGCTGGTAAGAAGCGGCGCCATCGACATACTGGTGATCGACTCGGTGGCCGCCCTGGTGCCGCGTGCCGAAATCGAAGGGGAGATGGGCGATTCACACATGGGACTGCAGGCCAGGCTCATGTCCCAGGCCCTGCGAAAACTCACCGGAACCATCAGTAAAACCATGACGTCCATCATTTTCATTAACCAGATTCGCATGAAGATCGGCGTTGTTTTCGGGAACCCGGAAACGACCACGGGCGGCAATGCCCTTAAATTCTATTCTTCGGTGAGGCTGGATATCAGGAGGTCCACTGCCATCAAGGACGGGCAGGAAATCACCGGGAACAGGACCCGGGTGAAAGTGGTCAAAAATAAAATGGCGCCGCCTTTCAAGAATGCGGAATTCGACATCATGTACGGTGAGGGTATCTCCAAGACCGGCGATCTGCTGGACGTGGGGGTGGAAGAAGGCATAATTGATAAAAGCGGGTCCTGGTACTCATACGACGGTGAACGCATCGGGCAGGGTAGGGAAAATGTCAAAGCCTTTCTGACGGACAACCCCGACATTTTTCAGGATGCCTATGAAAAGGTGCGGGAAGCTGTGGGGTTGACGGAAAAAGAAGCAACAAAAGAAGATAGCCAGGAATAGGCTTTCTGCATAACTGAATAGTAGTAAGATAACAGGTTCAGGAGACTAACATGACCGGCAATGAAGTGCGCAGCACTTTTCTCAAGTATTTTCAAAAGCACCACCATCAGATTGTAAGGAGCTCATCGCTCGTCCCAAAGGATGACCCGACGCTTCTTTTTACCAATGCGGGGATGGTGCAGTTCAAGCGCACCTTTTTAGGCGAAGAAAAACGAAACTACACTCGGGCGACAACATCGCAGAAATGCGTCCGGGCCGGCGGCAAACACAACGACCTGGAAAATGTCGGCTACACAGCCCGTCACCACACTTTTTTTGAAATGTTGGGAAATTTTTCATTTGGTGACTATTTCAAGGAAGGGGCAATCGAGTTTGCCTGGGACCTTCTTATAAACGGGTATGGGCTGCCGGCTGAAAAGCTCTACGCATCCGTCTACCTGGACGATGACGAGGCTTACGACCTGTGGCATGAAAAAATAGGCATTCCCACGGAACGCATTGTACGGTTTGGGGAAGAGGACAATTTCTGGTCCATGGGTGATACGGGTCCGTGCGGGCCCTGTTCGGAGCTCCTGCTCGACAGGGGGGAGCAATATGCCTGTGACCGCCCGGATTGCAAGGTGGGATGCGAGTGTGACCGCTATCTGGAGATCTGGAATCTGGTTTTCATGCAGTTCAACCGGGATGAATCCGGCAACATGACACCGCTGCCCAAACCGAGCATTGACACGGGCCTGGGCCTGGAACGGATGGTGACGCTGCTGCAAGATCTGCCCAGCAATTACGAGACCGATTTGATTCTGCCCATCATCAATAAAGCCGAAGCGCTGGCCGAGATAAAACTGGGTGATCGCGAGAAACATGACGTGGCCATGAAGGTCATTGCCGACCACAGCCGTGCGGCTGCATTTCTTATCAATGACGGGGTGCTGCCGTCCAACGAAGGTCGCGGCTATGTCCTGCGGCGCATCATGCGCAGGGCCATCCGCTACGGGCGCAACCTGGGCCTCGTGAAGCCGTTTCTGCACCAGACTGCCAGCGTGGTGTTTGACATAATGAAGGAAGCATATCCTGAACTCAAGGCGTCTCAGGCCTTTATCACCAACGTGATTCAGAACGAGGAAGCCCGGTTTTCCGAAACCCTGGATTACGGGCTGCGACTGCTCAATGACACACTTGCTGATATCAAGGCCAGGGGCGATCAAAAGGTTCCCGGAGATGTTATTTTCAAACTGTACGACACCTATGGTTTTCCGGTGGACATCGTGCGGGACGTTGTGCGGGATGAACGGATGACTCTGGATATGGAAGGGTTTGACGCCGCCATGGATGGGCAGCGCAAGCGTTCCAGGTCGGTGGTGGCTTTTTCGGAAATCAGCGATGCGTACCGGGATCTGACAACCCAGGGGTTTATCCCTGAATTTGTCGGGTATGACTGCACCGAGACCCGTTCCAGCATTAAACTGATCGTGGAAAACGGTAAGGCGGTTCCCGCAGCTGAAAAAGGCCGGGACATCGAAGTGGTCACGGAGGCGACCCCCTTCTATGGCGAGGCGGGTGGGCAGCTAGGCGACACAGGACGCATCTATGTTTCTGACGGCAATGTCGCCTTTGAGATGACCGTGGAAGACACCATCAAGGACCCCACCGGCCTGATCATACACAAGGGCACCCTGGTATCGGGAGCCATGCAACAGAACGACACAGCCATTCTGCAGGTGGACAGCCAAAAGAGAGCAGCCACGGCATTGAACCATACCGCCACCCACATTCTGCACTATGCCCTTAGAAAGGTTCTGGGGGAGCATGTTAAGCAGGCGGGCTCTTCAGTGGGACCGGAGCGTTTTCGATTCGATTTCACCCATTTTTCACGAGTAGAGGAAGATGTGTTGAACGAGATCGAAACCCTGGTCAACGAGCGGATTCGTGACAATGTGGTGGTACAAAAAGAAGAAATGGATGCCGAAGAGGCACTCGACTCCGGCGCTACAGCCTTGTTCGAAGAAAAATACGGCGACAGGGTGCGGGTGATTTCCCTGTCGGATTTCAGCCGGGAGCTCTGTGGCGGTACGCACACCAGCCAGACGGGCGACATCGGTCTTTTCAAAATCGTGAGCGAATCCAGTGTCGCCTCAGGGGTCAGGCGCATCGAAGCCCTTACAGGCCCGGCTGCCGTGGCGTTTGTCCAGCATAGCGCGGACCTTTTGCATGAATCCGCTCTTATGCTGCGGGAAAAAGCCGAGGCCTTGCCCCAGCGCATCGAAAAAATGCTCAAGCAGCAAAAGGAAACGGAAAAAGAGGTCGGGAAACTCAAGGACCGCATATCCGAACTGTCATCCGAGGAAGCAGGCGCGGACTTTAAGAGCGTCGACGGCACGCCTGTTCTGGTGAAACGGGTCGATGTCGAATCTCCGGCTGCCTTGCGCATAATGGCAGATCGCTTCAAAGACAAGATGACCACCGGTATCGTCGTACTGGGCGGTGTATCATCAGGCAAAGCGCTTTTGATCGCCGTGGTTACCAAGGACCTGGTCGGTAAGTTTCATGCCGGCAATATCATCAAACATGCCGCCGGGGTCGTAGGCGGCGGTGGCGGGGGTCGGCCGGACATGGCCCAGGCCGGCGGGCCACAGCCAGAGAATCTGGACAAGGCGCTTGCGGCGGCACTGGAAATGATCAAGGGCGTTTAGAACCAGCTATTTGCCTACTGGGCAATATGTTACACATGTCATTACACCTTCGGCTGTCATTCGTGCTTCGCACGTAATTTACCCTTCGGGCGTAATTAATTGTCGATATCGGCCTCAAGCTGTCGGCAACAATGAATATCAGCGAAGCGTAATAACGCGCGTTAGCGCCAATATCGGGCGAAGCCCTAATTTCGAGAAGTAAAAAGGCATGCATAACGCTAATTGAATTTGTGTAGTCCGTGAAACCCGCGTCGAATCCTTACCCCCCCTTCAGCACATCGATCATGCTGAAAACCTTCCCTTTTTGTCCGGCGCGTATTTTCTTTTCCAGATAAACAATGGCGTCCATGGTCCCCTGGGCATAAATCTCTCTGCCGCTGATGTTGTGCGTGAATTCGAATTTCACTGTTTGGTCTTGGGATACCAGGGTGTAGGTGTGCCATCCATGCCCCCCCAGATAGGTTTCGGGGATACCCCATATTTCCGCCTGACGGCGCGGGTCGCGCTCCATTTCAATAGCGTCGGCGGTATAATCGATTCCAAGGCGATTGAAGTATCCTACCATGGCCTTGGCGGTACCGCTGGTATCTGCCTTGCCATGCTGGTGGCTTTCCTTGATGGTAAGCTCGTATCCTTTGAAAAGATCCGGAAAGGTTTGGGCGGTCCATTCCATCATAGCTTGAAAACCAACGATTTGTTTGGCCATGTTGGGGGCGATAACCGCGGTGCCCTGGGAACTTTCAACGGTACTCACAAGCCCGATCCGGTCTCCCCCGGTGGTTCCCATGACAAAAGGGATGCCGTGGCGGCAGTAACACGCGGCATTGTCGTTGACAGCGGAAGGGTGGGTGTAATCGACAACAATGAACGGCGTTCCTTTTTCACACACGTCGTTTAGAACGGCCTCACGATCATCCGGGCGGACGAGCTTGACCTCCAGAGGGCCGACCATACAGGTCGGGGCTTCAATCTCCGGCCCTGTCAGGGACCAGGGCATAAGGTTGAAGCGGTTGTCCGCTTGAATATGTCGGGCAATTACCGTGGATACATTGCCGGGCAATCCGTTGAGCATGACATTGATAGGCTGCATATTTACCTCCCAATATATTTAGGGGCGTTATTTCTTTGATTGTACAGGAAAACCATAAGATTTCAAGGCAGCACTCTCTACGGTTTTCTTGAGTTTGGGTAATACATTGCCGGGGAAGAAGCGTTGCAGGTTGGTCCTGAGGGTGTTGAGAGCGGTCGGGATATAGGTTTCAAAATGTGTTTTACCCCTGTTTTTCGAAAGAAACCCGAATGCCCCCAGGATCTGGAGATTGCGGGTGATGGCGCAGCAGGCATAGCCTCTAAGGAACTTTTCCGCATCTATGCGCATGCAACGTGATAATTCATCTTTATAGTACGCCAGCAGCGAATCCCGGGCACCCTGTGACAGACCTGCGTATGGATCGATGAGCAGAGAGGCGAGGTCATACTGCACAGGACCGATACGTCCCCCCTGGAAATCGATGAAATAAGGGTTATTGGCCTCGAGCATGATGTTTCGGGACTGTAAGTCCCGATGCATGAAGCCCTCTATGGTCTTTGACAGGGTTTCCCGTGCCAGAAAATCGAATTCATCTGCAAGATCGTTATAGGGGACGCCCATGCCGACATACAGGTTTAAAAAGGATTCAACAAAATAGCGGCATTCATTTTCGAGGATGAGTTCCCGGTCGTATGTCGGCGTTTGCCAGGCCCAGGCCGTGTTAAAGCCTCGCATGCCGCCAAGGGCCATGTGACGCATTTTGCGGATGACTTTTTTGTAAAGATCGACAACCGTGCTTTCGGAATCTGCCTCGAGAACAAACTGCTGCAGATGTTGATTGCCGAGATCCTGCAGACAAACAAGACCTGAAAAGGTGTCGGCAAAATATATCTCCGGCAGGGGAACACCATTTTTCCGCAAATGACGACCGATCTGGACATAGGCGTCCACCTCATTTATCCGGCCGGGCTGGCATATACCGTGGTCGACCATGACCATGCTGCGGTTTTGACAGTTGATGCGAAACCATTGACGGTCAGACCCATCACCGGCAAGCTGGGTGATATGTACATGGCCTGTATCTGTATCCGGATACGTCTGTTCTAAAGCCCTTTTGGCGGTCTCTCTTCGTGCAACACGGGCATAGCGTTCCGGGGTTCCCAAATCGTCCCAGAGGATGTGCCGGGGGATGTAGGTCTGGATGCTTTCATCCTGCCGCATCAGTTCCCGGTAAATATCGATAATATTGGAAAAGCAACCTGACGGGATAAGGTTAAGAACCGCTGGATCAATGACATGGAGGCCGGTGAAGGTCCATGCGGTTTTTCGGGCATCCGTTGTTGCGAAGTCGATGACTGTCCCATCTTCACGCAGGCTTACCCCATTAAATTCAGGATCGCTGCAAAGGGTCAGCGTGACTGGATGCGGGTGCCCCTTGTGGAAGTGGTAAACCGCACGTATATCGATGTCGGTGAAAATATCGCTGTTGACCACCACAAAAGGCCGGTCATCCCAGAACTCCTTCACATTCTTCAAGGCGCCGCCGGTTCCCAGAATCACCGGTTCATATCGGGTCTCAACTGGAACCCCCCAATCCTGGTCCTTTATAAAGCTTTCGATGGCTGTGCTGAGGTGATGGGTGTTGATTACGATGGCGGTTGACCCGGCATTTACAAGCCTTTGAATCATCCAATCAAGGGTGGCTCGGCCGGCAATGGAAAACAACGGTTTGGGCGTAGTTGCCGTGTAGGGCATCAGCCGCGTACCAAATCCCGCGGCCAGTATCATGGCTTTCATCAGATGTTGATCCGTTCACGGTACCGCTGGATAATGTCATGGTAGTAGTCGAGCTTTTCCTGGTCCTCGGCTCCTTTGACGCCATGGGTGGTAAAGAAATTGATCCCGTTTTGAAAGTAAACTTTGGAAATTGATTCAATGCGCTCCACGGTCTTTGCCTTATACATCTTGTTGGCGTCCTTCTGTATGATCTTCAAACGTTCCTTGGAGGAAGCATCACTCCTTTTATGTTTCTGGAAATATTTAAAAACGATCCAGTATGCCTCAAAGTAGGTCTTTAAGAACCGGGCGTGCAGTTTCAACTTTCTGAATCCTGCAGAGGTGATGTTGTAGGTCTCCGGCAGGGTGGGGTGGGGGATGATGATGGCTTCATCAATAAAGGTTTTAATGGTTTTGCGAACATAATAGCCGGGCGTCAGGTCGACATCGAAGGCAAATTCATATTTGAAAAAGTCCTGCAGGAAAGCATAGTCGGCATGCAGGTCGGAAGCTGAAAACTGAAAGGCGTCTTTGTCTAAAATGATGAGCGCTGTAAGCACAGCCGGTATGAAGAAGGCGATACAGTTGTTTTTATAAAATTCCAGAATGGGTCGCTTGTCCTCATTGACTTTGAACTGGCACTTTTCCAGCGGATCCGTGCGATCTTCCGATATCCGTTCCACGAGTTTTCTGCTCACATAGGATTCCAGGGCGTTATCCAGGGCGTGCACGTGGTTCATTACCAGCGTATCTGAAATATCGGCATTCAGCATATTGAGGTGATTGAGGTACATTTCGGTATCTGCCAGCAATTTCTTGTAGGGGAGAACCTTTTTACTGCTGTTCAAAAGAGTACTGGCCAGAAGAGCGTGGGGCGTTACCACAGTCACGTTGTTGATGGCGTTGATGATGCGGTGTCCCAGATTTCTGCAGAGTGCATTCTGCTCCTTCTGTGACATTTCAGAAAGCGTCAGGTTGTCCTGGGCCAGAATCGTGTTGAGTGATATGGGGTCGTTAAACTTTATATAAATTTTTCCGTATCGATTTTTAAGAAATTTTCTCGCATTGAGGACCTGCATGAAATTTTCATCTTCCTTTTTGCCGCCCTCCACTTCATGCAGATAGGATTTTTCTTCAAGAACCCTGTCATATCCAATATAAACGGGTGCAAAAACCAGGTCTTCGGAAGCCCCGTTTCTATAGGCATTCAACAGAATGGAGAGAAACCCCAGCTTGGGCATAATCAATTTTCCGGTTCTGCTGCGGGTGCCTTCTATAAATACCTTCAGGTTGAAGCCTTCCTCCAAAAGCTTGTGGATGTACTCACCAAAAACCTTGGCGTAGAGCACGTTGCCTTTGAACGTACGGCGGAGGAAAAATGCTCCCAAGGCCCTGAAGACAGGCCCCATGGGCCAGAAGGAAAGATTTTTGCCGGCCGCTATCAGCGGCACGGGCATGTTTTTGATGTACATGAGGTAGGGGAGCATCAGATAGTCCACATGGCTCTTGTGACAGGGGATAAACACCAGAGGACTTTTTTGGGCTGCGGTTTTTACTCTATTTAAACCGTCTTCATTGTAGCTGACACCTTGAAACATGGTATTGAGGATCCAGCCCACGGCCTTTTCGGCAAAACGTATCAGGCCGGCATTTTGCCTCGCAGCAATTTCATCCAGATAGGCATCGGCCTTCTTTCTGACTTTCAAGAGAGGAATATTGCGCTTTTCTGCATGCTGATCCATATAACTTCTCAGCCGCTGGTTGGTCAGGATGCCCTCTTTGACCTCTTCTATGGTTTTGCGCATGGGGCCGGTGATACTCTGCCGGTGGCGGTTAATCTGCAGCAGCAGGTTGCGCCTCAGCATCAGGGCCTGTCGTTCTTCAGAGAGGTCGTGGATGTCAGGCAAATTCAGAAAATGTTGCAGGTTGACAGGCGTCGAGACCTCATAAAACATCTTGTCAGGGGTTTTGAAAAGAATCACCAGGCGACGTATAAGTCCCGGCCTGGCCTGGGAACCGAACAGGATGTCCGTGACTGTTGGGACCGACCGTTTGGGTTGCTTGCCGAAGGCCATGAGTTGGGGGACGATATAAATTGGTTTCTCTGTGGCGTTCTGATGCTTTATTAAAAAACCGAGGGGGTCGATCTGGGCCTTGACGAAGCGCCGGTAGAAACCTTTCTTTTCCACCAGCGACATGAAAGCACATTTGCCATTTAAAAGTTCCCGCGCATAATAACCGTCGTGAAAAGGATCAGGCTGCTTAAAATTGAGTATGAAAGAGTCCACAGCCGATAATAAAATGCGCAGTGTTCTGGTGATGGGCTGAAGGATATAAAAACGGTATCCCAGCCCGATTTCAGGCGCCGGAAGACGGTGTTTTGGATATCGTGTGTGAAAGAACAGAAAGTCAAACTTGCTTTTGAACTTATTCAGGTAGACGATGGTGGCATCATCCGGGATATTGTGAATCACCGTCAGTTGTTCGTCATTGTCCTTTATGCCTGAAAAAAAAAGCTCAAGCAGCCAGGTGGAGGCCCTGCCTTTTTTTATGGGTAAATAATTGAAGAAATGTTCGTGGGTGCCTCCCAGAGCCCGATCTATCCATGTTCTGAACCCGGCTCGCAACCGGGTGACATACCCTTGTTTTAACGCTTTCATAACAATCCTGTCAGCACATTGTTGGTAAGCTTGAAAAACAATCGCTAAAACTAACAGAAGGGTTGATTGTTTGCAATATTTTAAATTTAGGCTTGCGTTAAGAAAACGGGTATGATAATCCCAATTCATTGTTAAAAGACATAAATAAACATTATAACCCATTGAAATAACATCGTTATGCTAAGGAGGCAGATCTTATGAAAACATTGATTGGTGGAGCGATAGCAGCTGTCTTGGGACTGATAGGCCTTTCGGTATGGTTTGGCGCATTTTTGCAGCTTTTGGCAGGCGCTCTGCCGGTTATGCTGCTTCTCGGCGGCGGTTTGGCGCTATACCTCGGTTTTGACGAACTTAAAGACACGTGGAAAAAAGATGATTCATCTATTGAGACCGACGCCGCATCTGACGACTCCGGAAAATATCAGCAGGAAATCGATGATCTGAAAAAAGAAATCGATGATCTGAAAAAAGAAGATTCCTGAAAAACGACTCCTGTAAGAACAAAAACGGCCTGTGGATCGTAACACGATCAACAGGCCGTTTTTATTCCAGCAAGTAAACCCGAGTGTTGCAAACGCCTGAGGGTAAAACCTGATCCCTACTGACGCTAAGACCGTTCCTTGATGGCCCCGGTCGCCAGACGGTCGGCCGCTTCATTACCCTTGTTGCCGGCATGCCCCTGCACTTTTACAAACGTAAGGTCCTTGAATTTTCCCATTACCATTTTAATCGATTTGACAAGATCCTGGTTTTTTTTCGGTTTCCACCCAAGCGTGAGCAGGCCAAGCGCATAGCTGCTGTCTGTATAGACCCGGACCGGCAGTTCGGGATTCTTGATCTCCGCAAGCCCTACCCGAATAGCTTCGAGTTCAGCGATATTGTTGGTGGCGACGCCGATGTACTGCGATATCTCTTTTTCATGCATACCGTATTGAAGAAAAATGCCTATGCCTGCCGGACCGGGATTGCCGGATGAGGCACCGTCGGTATAGACATGAATGGTCTCTTTATCATCTGCCAGCGGATCGATTGTTTTATTGCGTTTGGCTTTCTTTTTTTGGGGGGGAGGGGAGGACTGTTTTTTGCCAGCTGAGTGCGGCTTGCATCCCCCCTTTTCCGGCAGAGGTCTAAGGCTTTCCGGGTGGATCCAATACTCATGCGGTTGATCGAGTTGATATTTAATGAGCACTTTGCCCTTTTCAATTCGCGGACTGTCCTGCGGGTCCACGGCCACCCATACCTTGTTATTCTTGAAGCACATGCGCTTCCATTCACAATGCTCTTCGTTCATTTTTCGTTGACTCCTAAATGAATGAGTGTTTGTCAATCATACAGATAATACGCCTGGCTTGAGTGCTGAAAAGCTTCTTCGGCCTCTTTCCATGAGACGGTGATATCTTCCATAGGCTCGAGACGCTCTACACGGCAGCGGATGTCACGGTCCCCGATGATGAGGTCGATGGGCATTTTCTCGAATTCATATTCATAGGGTGGGGTCTTCCACTGAAAGGCGTCGGCATGACAGCCGATCACGGCCTGCATGAGCAAAAGGGAAGCGGCATAGGGTTTATAGATGGCTGCATCGCTCACATGGATCTGGAATCCATGGCAAAGGGTTCCCCGCCACTTGTTGGCAGTGGGCTCAAACGCAGTACTTCTGAGTACGATTCCACGAAGGGGGGGTGAAGTATTTAAAAAAGCGGTGATTTCCTCCGGATCGATGAAGGGCGCGCCGAACAGTTCAAAGGGTTGGGTGGTCCCGCGGCCTTCCGAAACATTGGTGCCCTCCCAGATAACCTGACCGGGATATACCACGGCGGCAACAGGCGTGGGGAGGTTGGGCGAGGGCGCCACCCAGGGAAGCCCGGTGTCTTGAAAATACATGCTGCGTTTCCAGCCGCTCATGGGGACGACTTCCAGGTCGCATCCTATTTCGAAGTGTCTGTTGAACATCAGTGCCAGTTCTCCCATGGTAAGTCCGTGACGCATGGGAATAGGGTACCTGCCCACAAATGACGCGACGTCCGGCGAAAGGCAGTTCCCTTCCACGGCTATGCCCCCCAGCGGGTTGGGGCGATCCAGCAGCAGTACCTTAACACCATGCAGCCTGGCGGCTTCCAGGCAGTAAGACATGGTATACATGAAGGTATATACCCGCGTCCCCACATCCTGAAGATCGATGATCAGCACATCCAGGTCTTCCAACATTCTCTTTTCAGGAATGCGGGTTTTCCCGTAGAGACTGAAAACCGGGACCTTGAGAAGCGGGTCCAGAAGATCTTCGGATTCCATCATGTTGTCTTGCTTTTCCGAAAAAAAACCGTGTTGGGGTGAAAAAAGCGCCTGGATCGTGTTGGGCAAGCGTGAACTGATCAGCAACCGGGCATGCTGCAAATGCCTGTCTACCGAGGCGGGGTTGCACAATAGGCCCGCCTTCTTTCCGGCCAGCCATGCAGGCGGCGATTTTATGATGTTTTCCAAACCTGTAATCACGCGTTTCATTTATCACCCTTAAAATATTGAAAT
>JBDLJD010000037.1:0-30588 GCA_039714495.1 Thermodesulfobacteriota bacterium | reverse complement strand
TGTTGTAAAAAGGCCACATTCATGTGGCAAAATGTAGCCGTTCCCCCAAACGACACCCTCAAGAAATGCCAAAATCTTACTTTAAAACTTGATTGACACTGACAATTGGCGTAAATATAGTAACTTATACAATTTTTTATACTTGCCGTAAACCAGGCATTATAATTGCTATATACATGATGCAGCCAACCCGCTTCCAGTGCAGTTACGGGTTGAAAAAAACAAACTGTGAGATTGCGTATGCATATTCATCAAAGAACCCTTGCAAAATCCGTATCCTGTTCCGGTGTGGGGGTACATTCAGGCAAGACAGTCAACCTGAATATCCACCCGGCACCGGTCAACCACGGCATAAAATTCGTCCGCACCGATCTTCTGGACAGCCCCGGCATATCCGCCCTCTTCAAAATGGTTGTAGACACCAGCCTGGCCACGGTGATCGGATACGACGGGTTCATCGTATCCACCATCGAACACCTCATGGCCGCGTTTTCCGGCCTTTCCATTGACAATGCCCTTGTGGAAATCGATGCCTACGAGATGCCCATCATGGACGGCAGTGCCGGCCCTTTTACCGAACTGATGATGGCCGCCGGCATCGAATCCCAGGATATGCCCCGCTCCTATTTCCGGGTCCGGAAACCCATCGAACTAAAGGAGCAGGGCAAGTTTGTGGGCATCTATCCGGCTGACAACTACCGCATCACAGGCACCATTGAATTCACGCACCCCCTGATCGGGTATCAATCCTGTTCTTTCGACATTTCAGAAGACGAGTTTGCTGAACAGATCGGACCGGCCCGGACATTCGGTTTTCTGGCTGAGTACGAACTGCTCAAAAAATTTGGCCTGGCCCGGGGCGGCTCCCTGGACAACGTCATCGTCATTGGTGAAGAAGAGGTCATGAACCCGGGAGGACTGCGCTTTCCGGATGAGTTTGTACGGCACAAAATTCTGGACTGCGTTGGCGATTTTTCCTTGATCGGCATGCCCATTATCGGCCATGTGGTGGTTGAAAAATCGGGCCATGCTTTCAATCACGCCTTTCTCGATAAATTTTTCGAAGAAAAAGAGAGCTGGGAAACCTGCACCCTGTAACAGTAGAAACATATAGCGGGACTGATCAGTATTTTCCGTCAGGTATGACACTTTGAAAAGATAAACCGTCCACCCCATACCGCATTCGGAACGTTATTGTGATAAACGCTGTAACGAATGTCTTGCCATTTTTCATCTTATCCATTAATATTCAGTACGTTTCATGCACTTAGGCACATAACCAAGCATGAAACATCAAACAACAACAAATAATTCGTAGGATATTTTTTACGAGTTCATGAAAATTTCTAAATTCGATCGTTCTATTTTTTACAATTTAATACGTCATACATTAGAAACATGAATTAGCTCGGATCATGTTAATATCCCAGCTTATGTGGTTGGAATAATGTTCTTAATCGCGACCGGCTGTTTCTAATGATATTTTGGTTTTTAGAACGTGAAGAGTGTCAGGCAATACGTCTAGATATGGCCCCTTTCCTAAAAAAAGTGCCTATTTTCATTCCGCTGTTCCTTCTGATCCTGTTCGTAAACCAGGTTTTTGCCGATGACGCACGGCTGAAAAACCTCATCGTTACCAACACGCGCGACGACCTCTTGATCTACCTGACCGTGGAGGGCGCTTATACCGAGGATATGCAAACCGCAATTTTGAGCGGGGTTCCCACCACCTTCTCGTTTTATGTCGATCTTCACCGGGTGCGCTCCCTGCGGCCGGACAAAAACATGGTGTCGCTCAAACTTACCCACACCATCAAATACGACAACTTAAAAAACGAGTTTACCTTCCACAGGTCGTGGGATGACGGCAAACCGATCACGGTCAAGACGATCAAAGAAGCCGAGAAAGTGATGACGGAAATAGACAGCCTGAAGGTGATCCCCCTGGACCGCCTGGTCAAAGGAAATCGGTACCAGATCAGGACTAAAGCAGAGTTGAGCAAAGTCAGACTGCCGTTGTACCTGCACTACATCCTCTTTTTTGTATCCATGTGGGATTTTGAAACTGATTGGTACACAATTGATTTTATTTATTAAAATTGAACCCCGCATTGGATGTGAATGCCCTTAGAATACGTGTTGAGGTGAAGCCGTACCATGCGTAAAAATATAAAGCGAAACAGGGTCACCCAATCCGTCAGCGATCAGAAGCGGCGCAAAAGAGAGATCATTATCATTGCCGTTATCGTCGCTGTGGTCGCGCTTTTGACCCTTGCCGAAAACCGGATCATTCACTTCGGCGCCGATTTTCCCATTTCCAACACCATATTGATGTTCATTCTGATCAACATCAATATGCTCCTGCTTTTGCTGTTGATTTTCCTGGTGTTGCGGAACCTTGTCAAACTGCTCTACGACCGCAAACGCAAAGTAATGGGGGCCAGGCTGCGCACCAAGCTGGTGGTTGCCTTCATCTCTCTGACGCTCCTGCCGGCCATTGTTCTTTTCTTCTTTTCCATCAACTTTATCACCTCCAGCATCGAATTCTGGTTCAATGTCCCTGTGGAACAAGCGCTCGAAAACTCCCTCAAAGTGGGCAGAAACATCTACACCATCACAGAAGACAACAACCGTTTTTTTCTGGATCGTGTCGCCTATCAGATAAAATCGAAAAAATTGTACGAACCTGGAAATCACAAAGCACTTTCGCATTATATCCAGGTGGTTCAGAACGCTTTCAATATCCATGGTGTGGAAGTGTACGGAACCAATTCCAAACGGTTGACCTATGCGCTCATACCGGATCTGGAAAACAAGCCTTTCAGCGTGGTTTCCGCCAACGACCTGCAGCAGGAAATGAATGCCAACAACGTGCGCACGATTTCCGAAATCATCGACAGGGGGCAGCTCATCCGCACCATAGGGACCGTACCCTTTGGCGTCAAGCACACCGAAGCCAAAGCCTTTGTCGTGCTGAACGTCATCATTCCGCCTGACCTTTCCGATAAAATGGAGTCCATCACCAGGGGGTTTGAAGAGTACCAGCAGATCAAACTCCTGAAACGGCCGATTCAGATTACCTACTACATCACCCTCTCCATTGTCGGTCTACTGGTGGTCTTTTGTGCCGTCTGGTTCGGCTTCTATCTTGCCAAATCCATCACCATCCCTATCATGGCTCTGGCGGACGGCACCAAAAAGGTGGCCGAAGGCGATTTGAGCTTTTCCATCGGTGCCGTAGCTGACGACGAAATCGGCAGCCTTGTGAACTCCTTCAATAAAATGACCAAAGACCTGCGTGGCAGCAGGGAGCAGCTCGAACTCTCCGCCCGCATGCTGCGGGAACGCAATATTGAAATCGAATCCCGCCGGCAATACATGGAAATCGTCTTGAAAAGCGTCTCTGCCGGCGTCATCACCCTCGATGCCGGCGGCTATATTACCACTATCAATACCTCTGCAGAAAAAATGCTGCACCTCAAGTCAAAGGATGTGCTGCACGAAAGCTACCGCAGCCTGCTGTGGGGGCAGCATTTGAATCTGGCCCGCCAAGTGATGGACCGACTGATGAATGCCAAGGAAGATGCGGTCGAGCTGCCGCTCAAACTGAGCATCAACGGCCGTCCGCGGAGCTTTCTGATCAGCCTCAATTCCCTGAAGGGGGATGCGGGTGAACACATGGGCATCGTAATGGTTTTCGATGACCTCACGGAGCTTGAAAAAGGGCAGCGTATGGCTGCCTGGAGGGAAGTCGCCCGGCGCATTGCCCACGAAGTGAAGAACCCGTTGACCCCCATTACGCTTTCCGCCCAGCGCTTGAAGCGGAAATACTCCGAACAGCTCAACGAGCCGGTATTCGACGAATGCACCCGGACCATCATCGACCATGTGGACCTGATTCAAAACCTGGTCAGCGAGTTTTCATCCTTTGCCCGCTTCCCCACGGCAAATCCAAAACCGGGTGAGCTTCTGCCGATTATCGAGGAAACGGTCGCCCTTTACCGGGAGGGCCATCCCAATGTCTTGTTCAGCATCGATGCCCCGCCCGTTTTACCTATTCTGGACCTCGACCGTCAACAGTTGAAGCAGGCCATGATCAACCTGGTGGACAATGCCATCTCGGCCATTAAAATGGATGGAACCATCACCATATCCCTGGTGCATGATAAAACCGCGGGCAGGATGCGCATCGAAGTCGCCGACAACGGCCAGGGTATTTCAGATGAGCACAAAACCCGGCTTTTTGAACCGAATTTTTCTACTAAAAAAACAGGCATGGGCCTGGGGTTGACCATTGTCAGCACCATTGTGAACGATCATAACGGGCTGGTGAGGGTGCGGGACAACCATCCTCGCGGCGCCGTTTTCATTGTCGAACTTCCCATATAATTATACGTTTTCATGCCCTGATGCGCACAACCAAGCATGAAACTTAATTTTTACCAGATTATTAGGTTATTCAGTTTACAAGAAATCATGAAAATTTATATAATCATTAGAAACAAGGTTAAGCGCAAATAATTTACTGCCCAGGCTATTGGGAAGTGATGTCTGTTCGTAAATACGGCTGACTGTTTCTAATGAATAGAAAGGAAAGAGCATGTTTCCATCCATATTGATCGTCGATGACGAACCCTCTATCCGCGATTCCCTCGGCGGTCTCCTTTCGGACGAAGGCTTTGAAATACTGACTGCGGCCAATGGGTATGAGGCCCTGAAAGTAATGGACAAAGATTCCCCGGACCTGGTGCTGCTGGACATATGGATGCCCGGCATGGACGGTATTGAAACCCTGAAGGAGATCAAAAAATCCAACCCGTATATTCAAGTCATCATCATCACGGGGCATGGTAACGTAGAAACGGCTGTCAAAGCCACCAAACTCGGCGCCTTCGATCTGATTCAAAAACCCCTGTCCATCGACAAGGTCATCGTATCCATCAATAATGCCTTGAATTTCAGGCGACTCGAGGAGGAGAACCGTTACCTGCGCAAAAAAACGCTGGAAAAGCATTCCATTACGGGAAACAGCCCCATTGTGGGGCAATTGCGGAACCAGATCAATGCGGTGGCGCCCACGGACTCCTCGGTGCTGGTCGGCGGTGAAAACGGTACGGGCAAAGAGTTGGTGGCCCGCACCATCCACCAGTTGAGCGCCCGCAACGAATACCCCCTGATCGATGTGAATTGTGCGGCCATTCCGGAAGAGCTTATCGAGAGCGAGCTGTTCGGGCACGAAAAAGGGTCGTTCACCGGCGCGATTGCCAAAAAAATCGGCAAGTTCGAACTGGCCAGCAACGGCACCATCTTTCTGGACGAGATCGGTGACATGAGCCTGGTAACCCAGGCCAAAATATTGCGTGTCCTGCAGGAGCAGCAGTTTCAAAGGGTCGGGGGCAGCCGCACCCTGCAGGTCAATGTCCGGGTGATTGCCGCCAGCAACAAGGACTTGGAGCAGGAAATCAAGGCCGGCACCTTTCGCGAGGATCTTTACTACCGAATCAACGTGGTGCCCGTAAAAGTCCCGGCCTTGAGGGAACGGCGCGAGGACATCCCCATTTTGGTGGAAACGTTTCTCAGCGAGAACACCAAGAAAGGCCTTGGACCTCGCAAAATCATGGATGATGAGGCGTTAGCCATCCTTAACGATTATCGCTGGCCTGGCAATGTGCGCGAACTGAAGAATCTGGCCGAACGCCTCACCATCATGGTTCAGGATGAAACCATTCATGCGGCCGACATCCCGGCACCGTATAACCCGGCGCTGTGCGATATTGACGCCGCCGGGGAAGTGGCCTTCCTCATGTCGGATTCTTTCAAGGATGCCAAAAAGGCCTTTGAAAAGGCATATCTGGCCAAAAAGCTGGCGGAAAATGACAACAATGTTTCCAAGACTGCACGGGTCATCGGCGTGGAACGCAGCTACCTGCACAAGAAAATCAAGCAGATCGGTGTAACCATAGGATAGCTTTGCGTATTATCAGCGGAAATTACCGGGGCAAAAAGCTATACGCCTTTGATGGCAGGAAGATACGCCCTACTGCAGACCGATTGCGGGAAGCCGTCTTCAATATCCTCTCTTCCCTGGTGCAGGATGCAGTTGTTCTCGACCTGTTCGCGGGCACCGGCGCCTTTGGCCTGGAAGCCGTGAGCCGGGGCGCCCGTTCGGCAGTTTTCATCGATAACCACACGGACGCCATCCGCCTCGTGAAAAAAAACATCCATGCCTGTGGTGTGGCGGCCCTGACCCGGGTGGTCAAGTGGGACATAGCCCGCAACCTGAAATGCCTGAAAGGCATCCGGCCTGGATTCGACCTGGTTTTCCTGGACCCGCCCTACGACAAAAATCTGATTCGGCCGGCCCTGCTTCACCTGCATGCAAGCAATGCCGTGCAGACTGCCGCTCATATGGTCATCGAGCACAGTTTTGATGAGCCGTTGCCGCATGATCTTGACTGCTTCAGCATGGTTGATCAGCGCAAATACGGGAAAAGCCTTGTCTCATTTTTCAGATATATGGTATAGCTCCAGGCGATTTGTATTGCCGACGGTTGAATAACCCCCAATATTGGGGTAACTATTGTCTGTCACTCATAATGCGAGGTCTGCCTGCCAATGGAAAAAGTTGCCATCTATCCTGGTTCTTTTGATCCCGTCACCAACGGCCACCTGGATATTGTCGAAAGAGGTTTGAAAATATTCGATAAAATTATCGTGGCCATCATGCACAACCCGGCTAAAACCTCCCTTTTCAGCGAGGATGAACGGTTTGCAATGTTGAAAACGAGTATGCAGGACTTCAACAACCATGTTGAGTTTGCATCTTTTTACGGCCTCACTGTGGATTACGCCGTTAAAAGAAAAGCCCATGCCATCCTGAGGGGCCTGCGTGCGGTTTCTGATTTTGAATATGAATTTCAAATGGCTTTGATGAACCGCCGGCTTAACCGGGATATCCAGACGCTCTTTCTCATGACAGGTCTGCGGTGGATATTCACCAGCTCCTCCATCATCAAAGAGGCGGCCAAATTCGGCGGCAACATCGAAGACATGGTTCCACCGATCGTTAATGAAAAGATAAAGGAGAAGTTTGCAGACAATGGAAACTGATCTCAAAATAGAGATTTTGGCACAAGGCCAAGGCGGATTCGAGTTTCAACCCACAGACATACCGTTTTCGTATTTCGAGGAGTTGAAACTCGAACCAACACTGAGATTGGGTCAAAAGATAATTTTGAGACAGTTTTAGAAGACGTATTTGAGCAGCACGAAAGACCCCACCAGCAGCACCGTAAAAACCACCACCAGTATATTGAAATACTTTTCAATAAAGGTCTGAATCCCGGGGCCGAAATGGTAGATTAAACCGCCCACCAGGAAAAACCGGGCCGACCGTGACACGGCAGAGGCTGCAACAAAAACCGGGAAACTGATGCTGAAGGCGCCGGCCGCTATGGTGAAAACCTTGTAGGGGATGGGCGTGAACCCCGCGATGCCCACGGCCCAGGCATCATAGCGCTTGTAGAGCGCTTCGATGTAATCGACCTTGTCGGCAAGGCCGTAGAATTGTACGATCCCGTCTCCAAGGGCTGCCATGAACTGCCACCCGATCACATACCCCAGCACCCCTCCGAGAACAGACCCCAGGGCGCAGACAGCCGCAAATTTCATTGATTTTTCCGGTTTGCCCACGGCCAGCGCGATCAGAAGAACATCCGGCGGTATGGGGAAAAAAGAGGACTCACTGAACGCCAGGAGGAACAGGGCCCAGGTGCCGTAGGGTGTTTCTGACCAGTGAAGTATCCAATGATACAGGTTTTTCAGCATCTATACCGTTCTCCACCCCTGCTCGCCCACGAGTTTGACAAACCGGCATCCGCCCAGGTTGCTTTGATGCAGCCCGTCTTCATCCTTTTCTACCTTTATCAGATCCTGGGAGTGCTGATCCCCCACGGGTAGCACCATGCGCCCCCCCATGGCCAGCTGATCTATCAGACTTTTCGGTATCTTCGGTGCGCCGGCAGTGATGATGATGGCGTCAAAAGGGCTTTCGTCCGGCCAGCCGGTGGTCCCGTCGGAATAGCGCGTGACGATATTGTGATACCGCAGCCGGTCAAATAGTTGGCGAGTTTTGATAAACAGGGAGTGAAGCCGCTCGATGGTGTACACGCGAAAAACGATTTGCGCAAGGATGGCGGCCTGGTATCCGGACCCGGTCCCGATTTCTAGAACCCTGTGGTCCGGCCTGAGTTCCAGCGCCTGGGTCATCTCGGCCACAATATAGGGCTGCGATATGGTCTGCTGGTCCCCGATGGGCAGGGGATAGTCACCATAGGCCTGATCCATCAAAGCTTCGCTGACAAAAAGGTGCCGCGGCACCATCCGCAGGGCATCCAGCACCAGGGGGTCGTCAATACCCCGTGCCTCAATGTGTTTCTTGACCATCTCCGCCCGTTGGCGCTGGTACTTGATCGGCTCTTTTACCATGCAGGGATCTCTATCAAAACCATCTGCCGCCGTCAAGCCGATTGCCATTCAACACAAAAAAACATCTTGATATTTCAGCAAAATATGGAATAGTAAGAAGCCTGTTTCGTCAAACCAGGCATTGACGCACCCTGTGGGGATGATGCTTGTTATAAGGCGTATTGGGGTGATGGAATAAACCATTTATGAACAGTACACGGCACATCTTTCTTTCGATTTCAGTCTGGCTGCTAATGGTCGTTGCCGGAACGCTAGGATACATGGCCATCGAAGACTGGAACCTGATGGATTCCCTCTACATGACCGTAATTACCTATTCAACGGTGGGGTATGGCGAGGTGCACAGCATCAGCAAAGTCGGCGAGGTTTACACCATCTGCCTTATTTTCCTCGGTGTCGGGTTCTACCTTTATGTGGCCGGCGCCATTATACAGTTCATGGTGGAAGGAAAAATTCGAATTATCATGGGGAGAAGGAAATTGGACTGGGATATCAACCACTTGAAAGACCATTATATCGTTTGCGGCTACGGCCGCATTGGTAAGGTGCTTTGCGAAACATTGCAGGATGCCAACATTGACTTTATCGTGATTGATAACAACGATGCCCTGCTGCCAACCATGGATGCCGACAAAGTGCTCTATATCTGCGCCAACGCAGCAGAGGAAGACGTCCTTCTAAAAGCAGGGATAACGCGTGCCAAAGGGCTGGTTGCCGCTCTGGCCACGGACACGGACAACGTGTTTCTGATTCTCACGGCCAAACAGCTGGCCCCGCAGCTCAAGGTCATGGCCAGAGCTGCCGGCAGGAGTTCGAAGATGAAGTTGAAGGCTTCCGGCGCGGATTTCATTGAATCCCCCTATGAAATGGGGGCCGTCAGGATGGCCCAGCGCATCATTCGCCCGTCGGTGACCAGCTTTTTTGACCTGGCCTTTACCGGCAAAAGCAAAGACATCCAGATGGAAGAAATACCGGTCAGCGCCTCCAGCCGGTTGAACAATGTCATGCTGAAAGATTCCGGCATCCGGCAGAATTACAACCTTATTATCATCGCTATCAAGGCCTCTGACGACACCATGATGTTCAATCCCCATTTCGAATCCGTAATCAGGGCCGGAGAAACCGTTCTTGCCGTGGGAGAGCCGGAGAATTTGAAACGGTTGGAGTGGGAATTAAACCCATCCTCGTAGATTTTGTAACGCTCACTTTAGGTTCGAATTAGATCTTATAGATGATGCGTTTTTCCGTGATGATAATATCCACGTACTTGTCGTGGGATTCCATGGGAACCTGTGGAATAATCTGGCATTCAAAGGCCAGGCTGACCTTGCGGGTTGTAATGGGGAGTTTGGGAATGAGCCTGTCGTAAAACCCCTCACCTGATCCGATTCTACCGCCCTTTTCGTCCAGGGCCACTCCGGGTATGATGGCAATGTCAATGCGCTCAATGGGGACAACCTTGCAATTGGCCGCATCCGGTTCCAGGATCCCCCTGGGGCCCATTTTCAGATCGGTGCCCAGGTTGTCCACCTTCATCAGCTTCATCTGAAAAGTATCGGTATTGAACGCAGGCAGGATGATGATCTTGTTGTATCCCAAACAGCGCTCGATGATCCGGCGCGTACTCACCTCAAAGCCGTGATTGACATACAGCAGCGATATATTTGACTCGAGAAAATTGGCGAACTCAAAAAGACGAACCTCAATACGGCTTGTTTTTTCTTCGATTTCCTCCTTTGAAAAAGCATCGATGGCTTTGGCCATGTCGTTCCGTATATCGTGCTTGGTATTTTGAACCTCTTCCATGTTTCTCTCCAGAGCAAGTGTTAATGTGTTCAGAAAATTTAAACAGTCAGCATATATGAATGCCCGATAAAAGTCAAGGCCCAATAATCATTGACTAAATGCCCCTGGCATGATACGTGGTGTGCGTATGTTTATGCCCCTCTGTGAGACGGCGTTTTTCTAGCAACCACATCGTCCGAAAAAGGGCTTCTAAACCACCTTTAAGGCCATTAACATCGCAACCAATCCACACACATAGCAAGGTTTGTCATGCTTGAAATCAAATTCGTCAGAGATCATTTGGCTGAAGTGAAAAAGGCCCTTTCCAACAGGGGCGGCACAGCCGACTTCGACATGTTCGAGGGCCGTGACGCAAAACGCAGGTCCATTTTATCTGAAATAGAAGAACTGAGGCACCGCCGCAATGTCGTGTCCGATGAAATTGCCGCCATGAAAAAGGCCGGCGAAAATGCCGATGCCTATATTTCGGAAATGCGCCAGGTTTCCGGCCGCATCAAAGAACTCGACAAATCCCTGGGCGAAGATGTCGCCCAGCTTGATGCCTTTCTTCTGGGGCTGCCCAATGTCCCCCATGACTCCGTGCCCGTGGGCAAGGATGAATCCGACAACCCGGTGGAAAAACAGGTCGGCGATCCGCCGGTGTTCGATTTTGAACCCAAGGCCCATTGGGATATTGGCGCTCATCTGGGAATTCTCGACTTTGACCGCGCCGCCAAGATAACCGGTGCCCGTTTTTCGCTTTCCCGGGGAGCCGGTGCCCGACTGGAACGTGCGCTGATCAATTTCATGCTCGACATTCAAACCGGGGAACACGGCTATACTGAAATTCTGCCGCCGTTCATGGTGAATGCCCAGAGCATGACAAATACGGGTCAACTACCTAAATTCGCAGAAGATTTATTCAAAATAGAGGGATGGAACTATTTTCTCATTCCCACGGCCGAAGTGCCGGTTACCAACATTCACCAGGGTGAGATTCTGAACGAGGCTGATTTGCCGGTTCTATACACGGCCTACACCCCCTGCTTTCGATCGGAAGCCGGGTCCTACGGCAAGGACACCCGCGGCCTGATCCGCCAGCACCAGTTCAATAAAGTGGAGCTGGTCAAGCTGACCACACCCGAAGAATCCTACGCCGAACTCGAGAAGCTTCTCCATGATGCGGAAACCATCCTGCAGCGCCTGGGGCTTGCCTACCGGGTCATTACCCTCTGTACCGGTGATTTGGGATTTTCAGCCGCAAAAACCTACGACATCGAGGTGTGGATGCCCGCCCAGGGCGTATTCCGGGAGATTTCCTCCTGCAGCAATTTTGAAAATTTCCAGGCCAGAAGAGCCAATATCAGATTCCGCCGCAAAGGACAAAAAGGCACGTCTCTTGTTCATACATTGAACGGTTCGGGACTTGCCGTTGGAAGAACGGTTGCGGCCATTCTCGAAAACTGCCAACAGGCGGATGGCTCCGTTGTCATCCCGGAAGGGCTGCGCCCGCATATGGGGGGCTTGCACAAGATTGAACCATGAAACCTATTGATTTTCCCGATGATATCAGACCATTCCTTTTACCGAAGATAGAAGGAAAAATTATTTACCAGTGCCTGAGGTGCGGCCGGCGCCACAGCATCGACGAATTGCTGTACACCTGCCCGGACTGTGGCCAGGTCCTGCTGCTGGAGGACCAGGAGTTCGACCGTCTCAAGGATATCTCAGGTACCTTATGGCACCGCATTTTCGATTATCGAAAAATGCTCAACATTCCCGCACTCAAGGGTATATACCGTTTTCATGAATTTATCGGCCCCATGATTCCCCTGGACGATATCGTTTATCTGGGCGAAGGGCACACGCCCATGGTGGCGGCCAATGCCTTTCTGGCGGGTGAGGCGGGAATTCCCTTTTATTTCAAGAATGACGGACAGAATCCCAGTGCATCCTTCAAGGACAGGGGGATGGCCAGCGCGCTGAGCTACCTGAACAGCCTTGTCCGGCAGGGGGGAATTTCCGACGTGCTCGCTGTCTGCGCTTCCACCGGGGACACGTCAGCCGCCGCCGCCCTCTACGGCTCGTATTTGCAGCCCCATATCAAGTCCGCCGTACTGCTGCCCCACAAAAAGGTAACCCCGCAGCAGCTTTCGCAGCCTTTGGGAAGCGGTGCCGCCGTCTTTGAAATACCGGGTGTGTTCGATGACTGCATGAAGGTCGTCGAGGCCCTGTCAGAGCAGTACCGCGTGGCGCTCCTGAATTCAAAAAATGCCTGGCGGATATTGGGGCAGGAATCTTATTCATATGAAATTGCTCAAGATTTTGAATATGACCTGCATCGTAAGGTGGTGGTTGTGCCCATTGGCAACGCCGGCAACATAACAGCTGTCATGAACGGGTTCATTAAATTTTTCAAAGCCGGAATCATTGCGGAGCTCCCCAAAATTATCGGGGTGCAGTCCAGCCATGCCAATCCGGTCTATCGGTATTATTCCGAAAACGATCCGGACAAGAGGGAGTTCGTCCCTGTCGATGTACAATCCAGTGTGGCCCAGGCAGCCATGATCGGTAACCCGGTTTCCATGCCCAGAGTGATTCATCTCGAAGGCCGTTACAATGATTTGAGCGAAAAACAGAATGTCTTTTTTGTGGAAGTCGATGAACAGTCCATCATGGATTGGCAATTGACAGCCAACCGCAATGGCCACATCGCCTGTACCCATGGCGGGGAGTGTCTTGCCGGGCTGATACAGGCCCGCCGCCGGGGAATGATCGACAACCACGAGGTTGCCATCATCGACTCAACGGCCCATGCCCTGAAATTTTCAGGGTTCCAGGACCTTTATTTCGAAAATAAATTCCCGGATGAATTCAACATCAGCCCCAATAGCGACCTGATCAATGCGCCTGTCTTGGTGCGGCCGTCAGACCTTGAAAAGGTGCCCTCACCCGGCAACCCGCTGGCAGAAGATGATATGCAGCAATTCGTGCAGCGCGTATCCGAAGAAATTGCCCGGGCGCTCTCATTGAAAAAATACGACCGGGGTGTGTGAAGCTCCAATGAGACGGCCTGTTTATAATGAAAGGAAGCTGAATTTGACAAGAAAAACAAGCCAATACAATCGAATTGCCTGCATAGTTCTTGTCATTTTCTGCACCCTTTTTATCCTATTGCCATCCTGCTTCAGCGCAGTGCTGTACCGTAGTTATGTGGTGAAGTACGATAGGGGCTGGGACATTCTGTGCGATTCCTACATTGTCCAGAAGAATGACTGGGTGTATAAGATTTTTCGCCAGAAAGGTGAAATTTCCGCAGACGATTTTCAGGAATTTTTGAGTATTTTCGAGCGGCTGAACCCTCAAATCCGTGATATCGACCGTATCCGCCCCCATGAGAACATCTTCATACCGCTTAAAAAACTGGAGCCGGGTACTCTGCCGGGCCAATCCTCCGGCATCGTGACCATCCCCTTTGTATCTATTTCAGGGGTTTCGGAGTTCATTGAATCCTACTCGAAAATCTATTCCGTCCAAAAGGGCGACACCATCTCCAAACTGATTGCCTCCCGTTTCGGCAACCTCGGGACCCGGTCGTACAGAGAAGGGCTCAACCTTTTCAGAGCCCTCAATCCGGACATCATCAATCTGGACCTTATCTATACCGGGCAGAATCTCATTTTGCCCGATCCGGCCATGCGCAACGAACCCTGGTACAAGTCGCTGTTCGACAAATACGGCAACATCAAGGGCGACGCGGCATCTGTTCCCCCCAAAAAGACGGAAACCCTCGAAGCTGCCAAGGCTCTGCCAAGGCAAGCCCCGCCGGCGCCGATGTCCCAGACAGCCGATCTCCTCGACGCCAAGCTGCTGAACAGAGGCACCTATTTCTTTCCCAGGGCATCGGGTGGTGATTTTGAACTCGACCTTTCCCAATATCCGGTTATTGTAATGGAGGATGGGCGTCGCATCGTTTTCACCACCGGGGACGACAAGCTCGGTGCCGATGAGGCGGTCCTTAAGAGCCGCTGGAAAAAGGTGTCCATCGTGCCGCTCGAAGATGCGTCTTCAACTGAACAGATTCTGGATGCCGTATTCCGCTCTGAAAATTGGCAGCGTAATAAGGAAAAAGAACTGTCGCTCACCGACTATGGGCTGAGCATTGCCGTAAGGGCACAGTGGATAAGTAAAAAACCAGCGGACAATGAAGGCAAAACCAGGCATATCTGTATCACCATGATCGATGATAACCACCAGCGGACTCCTGGGCTGGTCACCCGCTACCTGGACGAGCTTGGCATTATCATCAAGGAAGTACTCCAGAAAAAACCGGCTTCCGCAAAGGGTGGGGATGTGGAAGAGCAGGCATTTGTCCAACCGGATGTCGCCGCTCTGTCGCCTGGGGATCGAAAAATTTATGTGAAGGGTTTGATTGAAGCCCTGGGCTACGCCTATTCTGAAAATATTTCAGTGACATTTCCCTATGCCGGAATACAGGTCGAAGCCGTGTCGAACCTGGTAACCACCGGAAGCGGCAATGATTTCCTCATCGACTTTGGCGAACTCTACGGCGATGCCGCCCAGGAAATCGAAAAAACCGGCCTGGGCATGGTCCACATTACCCCAAAGGACACCCTCGATGACATCACCGGCAGCCTCCTTACGGCCCTGGATGTAACATATGCTGTAGATCCATTGTACATTGCGGCAGCCAGGCCGGCTGAATTCAATATTATTCTGAAAATACCCGGCTATCTGGTGCATCACCCGGACAAAAAAGACACCCTGCTGTCGGCTGTTCCACTGCACAATCGCATTCTCAGATTTTTGAACGAACGGGACGTCAGGGTGGTATTAACCGGGATCATACAAAAATAAAAATTTTTCATACTTGACCATGCACCGCCAAACATGAAAAACCACATTAATATAATGCCTGTTTCAGAACAAAATATGAAAAATTTTTATTTTTAATTGGAGGTCCAAGTAATGAGACAGCGGGGATGCGTATGGATACTGGTGCTCGTTTTCATGATCAGCCTGCTCTCCTGTGGAGCCAGCCAGGAAAAAAAGCGGGCCCAGGCAAAAGCCACCCGGGAACTCGGCGAAGCCTACATGCGCCAGGGAAGCTACACCGAAGCCTTGAAGGAGATGCTGAAGGCTGAACAGCTCAACCCCGGGGACCATCTTATCCAAAATGACCTCGGGCTCATTTATATGTCCAAGTTCGCCTATGACCTGGCGGAGAAGCACTTCTTGAAAGCCCTGAGCATCAAACCGGATTACGCTGCTGCAAAAAACAACCTGGGGACGGTCTATCTGGCCAAAAGAGACTGGCATGCGGCCATTAAGACCTTTAAATCCCTGGAAGGAAGCCTTCTTTATGCAACGCCCCACTACCCATTGTCAAATCTCGGCCTGGCATACTACAACCTTGGGGAATACGATAAAGCGGAAATGTACTACCAGAGGGCACTGAACATTGAGCCCAACTTCCCCATCGCTTTGCGGGGCCTGGGTCGGACCTACATTGCCATGGTAAAAATTCCCGAAGCGGTGTCGGTGTTGGAAAAAGCCGTCAGGGAAGCGCCCGTCTGGCCCGAACTCTACCTTGACATGGGAATGGCCTATCGAATGGCCGGGCAGTACACCAAGGCCTTGCTGGCGTTCAACAAGGTTCCCGAACTGGCGCCCGACTCGGAAGCGGCCGAACAAGCCCTGGAAGAAATCAATAAAATGCAGCAATAGTCTTCTGTTCTCAGCCCTCTGTGGTTCCGGCCTCCAACATCTCTTCTTCGGAAAGCCAGCCGCCGCCCAAGGCTTTGTACAGCCTGACGTAGGCATTGCGGTATTGCTGTTCAAGCTCTGACAACTCCAGCCCCACCGAAAAAAGTGTCCTTTCGGTATCCAGCACTTCCAGATAGCTCGTCGCGCCTTTGTCGTAGCGCAGCTTGGAGAGTTTATTGGCATTCTTGGCGGCTTTGTTCTTCCTCGCTACGGCTTTGAGCTGCTCTTCAAGGGTCTCGATCTCCACCAGGGCATCGGCCACTTCCCGATAAGCCTGCAGCAAAACTCGTTCATATTCGATCAGCGCCTGCCGGGTTCTCTCTTCCTCGATGTCGACCCGGCGGATATTCTTGTTCCAATTGAAAATCGGACCTGCCAGTCCGGCGCCTGCTGACCATATCTCACCGCTGTCTGTTACGCCGTCCAGTTCAACGCTGGCAAGCCCTAAAAGGCCGGTCAGGGAAATAGAAGGAAAACGCATGGCTTGAGCCACACCGATTTTAGCGGTCTGCGCGTGCAGCCGCGCAAGGGCCGTGGAAACATCGGGCCTGCGGTCCAGGATGGCGGACGATAGCCCCACGGGTATGTCAGGGGGCACCGGCTGCAGGTGCAATTCCTGGCCGGTTTTTATGGCCTGGGGATACTGCCCCAGCAGAATGCTTATCCCATTCTCTGTCTTGGCAATCAGACGTTGATAAAGGGGAATGGAGGCAGCCGCGATCTCCCTCTGGATTTGGGCCTGGTTCAAATCGATTTCCGGAATGATCCCACGGTCAAAACGCTTTTGAATGATATCCAGGCTTTCCTGCCGTGAATCCATGGTAAACGCTGCCAGCCCCAGCCTTTGATAATAGTCCAGCAGCAGGTAGTAGGCACTGACCACTTCGGTTACCAGGCTGAGCTGAACGGTCCGCAGTGAATATTCCGTAGCCAGAAGATCCGCACGCGCGGATTCGTTGGAGCGGCGGTACTTGCCCCAGAAGTCGAGCTCCCAGCTCAGCACCGGAGCGATGAAAGCCGATTTGTCCGTGGTCTCCGAACGCCCCATGCCGATGTAGTTGCCTATCTGGGCCCCCGCCTGGATATCCAGCATGGGATAGAGGTCTGCCTCGGAAAATCCCAGTGCGGCACGCGCCTCATCTATGCGGCTAATGGCGGCCCTGACGTTCAGATTGTTCTGCAGCGCCGTATTCACCAGCGAAACCAGAACAGGGTCGCTGAAAAGTTCCCACCACTTCAGGTTCACCGCTTCTTCCACTTCCGCGCCATCTTCGGCGAATCGAAACGTTTCCGGCTGATCGTACTCAGGCTTTTCAAAATCCGGCCCAAACATACATGCCGATAAAAGAAGAGACGTCAATACGATTACTATAATTCTATACATATTAAGTGTCCTAATCCAAAGCACTTATATCTTGAGGTTGTGGTGTTCTCTTCTTTTCATACCGCCCTATCTTGCCGATGAAAATGTACAGCATGGGATAGAAAAAGACCCCCAGCACCGTGGCCAGGGCCATCCCCCCCAAAAGGGCCATGCCCATCACCACCCTGGCTTCCGCGCCGGCACCGGAGGCGATGACCAGGGGCATCACGCCCAGAATAAAGGAGAACGCGGTCATCAATATGGGCCGGAACCGCATACGGGCGGACTTGACAGCGGCGTCGAAAAGGGAAAGCCCTTTTTCGAATTCCAGCTTGGCGAACTCGATAATCAGGATGGCATTCTTGGCTGCCATTGCGATCAGCATCACCAGGGCTATCTGGGCAAACACGTTCAATTCATAACTCGGGCTGTATTTCCGAGCCACGAAAAGGGCCAGAAAGGCGCCCAGGATGGCAAAGGGTGTACCCAAAAGAATGCTGAACGGCAGGGACCAGCTTTCATACTGGGCGGATAAAATAAGAAATACAAAAAGCAGTGAAAACGCGAAAACAACCGCCCCGGTGCCGGCTGCCTGTTTCTCCTGATAGGACATGTTGCTCCATGAATATCCCACGTCACCGGGCAGCACCTGGGCCGCCACCCGTTCAAGCGCGGCCATGGTCTGGGCTGAAGAAAAGCCGGGCGCCGGTCCACCGGTGATCTCGATGGATCGGTTCAGATTAAATCGATTGGTGTAGTCCGGGCCGGCAATATCCTTGATGGTGACAAAGGTCGACAGGGGCACGCTTTCCCCCTGGTTGTTCTTGATGTAAAAAAGATCGATCTGATCCTGCTTGAGCCGGTATTCAGGTTCAGCCTGGATATAGGCCTTGTACAGTCGGCCGAAGCGGTTGAAGTCATTCACGTAGGCCCCGCCCAGAAAAGCGCCCACTGTCTCGTAAATGTCATTCAGGGATATGCCGGACTTGAGAACCTTGTCCCGGTTGATCTCCATGTAGCGCTGGGGCGTGTTGGCCCGAAAGGTGGTAAAGGCCGCGCCTATTTCCGGCTGCTGCATGGCCTCGCCGATAAATTGGGCAGCCTGTTTGGCCAGGTACTCGGGTGTGTTCCCGCCCCGGTCCTGGAGCATCAGGGTGAATCCGGAACCACTGCCCAGGCCTGGTATGGCCGGCGGCCCAAAAGCAAATACCTGGGCCTCGTTGATCTTGGCCCTGAATTCCCGGTTCAGCTTGGCCGCCACCTCAAGGGCGGTCAGCTCCCGTTCACCCCAGTCCCTTAATGAGATGAACAAAAATCCTGAATTGGGGATCATGGCATTGGACAGCAGGCTGTAGCCAGACGCTGCCGTGACAAAGGCCACCTCATCATGTTTGGCGATCATCTTCTCCAGTTTTTTGGTCACCGCATCGGTCCGCTGCAGGGAGGCTGCATCCGGTAATTGTACATTGACGTAAAAATAGCCCATGTCCTCTTCGGGCATGAAGCCGCCGGGTATGCGCTGACCCACAAAACCCATGGCCACGCTGAAAACGATGACCAGAATGATGCCGAGAATAACCTTACGTGCCAGCATACGCGTGAAAACCATGTACACATTGGTGGAGACATCGAAGGTTTTGTTGAACAAACGGAAAAACAGTCCCAATGGACCGCGGTACGGCTTCTGCTTGCGCAGCAAAAGACCACACAGGGCCGGACTCAGGGTCAGGGCATTGATCGATGAAAAGGCCACGGACACAGCCACTGTGATGGCAAACTGCTGATAAAGCCGGCCGGTGATGCCCCCCATGGCGGCCACCGGGATGAACACGGCAATCAATACCAGAGTCGTGGCGATGACAGGGGCCGTGACCTCTTCCATGGCTTTGATGGTCGCTTCCTTGGGGCTAAGCCCCCCCTCTATTTTCACCTGCACGGCTTCCACCACCACAATGGCGTCATCCACCACAATGCCGATGGCCAGCACCAGGCCCAAAAGGGACAGCACATTGACCGTAAACCCGATCAGGGGAAACACGATAAAGGCGCCCACCAGGGAAACCGGTATGGCGATGGTGGGAATCAAGGCTGCCCGCCAGTCCTGGATGAAGATGAAAACCACAAAAATGACCAGGGCCAAGGCAATAAAAAGCGTTTCGATGATTTCATCGATACCGGCGGTGATCGCCAGGGTCGTATCCAGGGAAACGTCATAGCGGATCCCTTCCGGGAAACGGGATGCCAGGTCCGCCATACTGGCCTTGATCTTTTCCGCCAGTTCCACTGCGTTGGCACCGGGTGCCTGGTAGAGAGCAATGAGAGCACAGGGCTTGTCGTTCATACGCGTGAACATGTTGTAGGTTTCCACGCCCAGCTCGACCCGGGCCACGTGCTTAATCTTGACCTGGGACCCTCCCTCGGTGGTGCGGATGACAACTTCGCCGAACTCCTCCTCTGACCGCAGACGCTCTGGAAGCCGGACGGTATAGGTGAATTCCGTCCCCGGAGGAGCCGGTTCAGCACCCAACTTACCGCCGGGCACGATCACACTCTGCTCGCGGATGGCATTCGTGATTTCCGGTATCGTGATGCCCAGCTGGGCCAGGCGGTCCGGCTTGATCCAAATGCGCATGGAGTAATCGCTGGCCCCCAGCACGTTTACCCGGCCCACACCCCTTATGCGGGCCAGAACGTCCTTTATGTTAATCAGAGCGTAGTTGCCCAGAAAGTTCTGGTCAAACACGTCTCTATCGGCTGTCAGCGTCACCAGCATCAGGATGTTGGGCTGGGATTTCTCGGTTTTAACCCCCAGGCGCTTCACCTCTTCGGGTAACTTGGCGGTGGCTGCAGTCACCCTGTTCTGGGTGAATACCGTGTTCATATCCGGGTCGGTCCCGACTTCAAAGGAAACCTGGATCAGCATGGTGCCGTCGTTGGCGTTGGTGGACTTCATGTAGATCATGTTCTCGACGCCGTTGATTTCCTGCTCCAGGGGGGTTGCCACGGACTGCTCCACGCTGATGGAATCAGCGCCCGTGTAGGTGGCACGCACTTCCACCACCGGGGGCGTGATGTCCGGATACTGCTCGATGGGGAGCGACAAAAGGGAGACAACCCCCACGATCACCATAAAAATGGCGATGACCATGGCCACTATCGGACGGTTTACAAAAAACTTGCCCATACTAACTCCACACAGCGGTCATTGGATGTGTGCCCAATGACCGGTAAGATGCACCCTTATCACCATATGGCGATGACCTATGATAAAAGATGAAGAATTCAAGCCAAAATTCTTTTATATAATTCAACGTCTGTGTGCTTGTCCTCTAAGAACGATTAGTCTGACGTTGAATTATCGATCTTATGTGCCTGAGGATTGACCTCTACACCGTCTCTTACCTGCTGCAGGCCCTCGAAAACGACCTTTTCCCCGACCTGTAATCCCTCCAGAATAAGCCAGAATTCGTCAATCCGGGGGCCGACCGTTATTTCTCGTCTCTCTATTTTGTTGCCCTCGCCAACGACCATGACGCTGTAAAGTCCCTGGAGTTCGGTGACACAACGTTGCGGTATCAAGATTCCGTTTTCAACGATATCCGTGTTGACCTTCACCTTGGCAAAAAAGCCCGGGCGCAGCATTCCGTCAGGATTGGGAAAGGATGCCTGAATCAGAAGCGCGCCGGTGGTGGGGTTCACCTCGCGGTCGATAAAATCAACCATTCCCTTATGCGCATATACTGTATCGTCTGCCAGCAACAGCTCGATACCGACTCTCTCTCTCTCTTCTGCCGGGCTCTGCTCCTTTTCGCGGATGAGTTTGAATAAATCCAGGTACTGGCTTTCCGTAATGAAGAAATCCACTAGCACGGTCTCTATATTGGAAACCATGTTCAGGATCACGGGATTGGGATCCTTGCCGACAAAATCACCCACCTTCGCCTGGGTCTTGCCGATGATGCCGTCGATGGGAGAGTAGATTTTGGTGTAGCTGAGCTGGATTTTAGACGCCTTGAGGTTGGCTTCCGCAGCTTTCAAAGAAGCAATGGATGCATCATAGCGCGCCACTGCGGCATCCAGATCGCTTTGGCTGACCGCATTTTCCTCGGCCAGGGGCCTGATTCTGGAAAGGTCGCTTTCGGTGTATGCCAGCCCTGTTTTAGCCTCGGCCACCTTGCTCATCTTGGCAGCCACATCCGCCTCGAACGGCTGGCTTTCTAGCGTATACAGCAATTTTCCCTTTTTTATCGCCGAGCCTTCCTTGAAATGGATCCCCTCTAGAAATCCCTCCACCCTGGCACGGATAGCGATGTCTTTGAATCCATAGACTTGGCCGACAAACTCCTGAAAAATTTTTACCTCCTCCGCCCGCGTCTCGATCACTGTGACCTTGGGTGGTGGTGGTGGCGCCTTCTTTTCTTCGACAACCTTATCACATGCAAACAGCAACAGACACGCGATACCCATGGCTTTCAACATTGAAACTTTCATAGCCCACTCTCTACCTTAATAAATGTTATAGGACTACATTTCGTTCCGGGCACTCTATAAAATTTGCCTTGCCCCATAATCCCTTAGATTCGCATTTTTTTGAATGCGTTGATCAGTCCGCTGGTCGACCCATCATGGGATTGAACCGGCCGGTCGTGCTGCAGCTCGGGCATAATGCCGGCGGCCAGCTGCTTGCCCAGTTCCACCCCCCACTGGTCAAAACTGAAAATATTCCAGATGACACCCTGGACAAATATTTTATGTTCGTACATGGCGATCAGGCTTCCCAGCACTTGCGGCGTCAGCTGCTTGAACAGAATCGAGTTGCTGGGCCGGTTGCCCTTGAACCCCCTGTGGGGGGCGAGGCGTTGAATATCTTGATCATCCATGTTGGATGCCCGCATATCACGGGTCACCGTCTCCATGGATTTTCCATTCATCAACGCTTCGGTCTGGGCAAAGAAATTGGACAGCAGCATCGAGTGGTGCTCACCCACGGGATTATGGCTTACCGCCGGGGCCAGAAAGTCGGCCGGCACCAGCCGCGTGCCCTGGTGAATCAGTTGAAAAAAGGCGTGCTGCCCGTTGGTTCCCGGCGCCCCCCAGACGATCGGCCCGGTTGCATGGTCAACCTTTTGGCCGTTTCTATCCGTTGATTTGCCGTTGCTCTCCATGTTGCCCTGCTGAAAGTAGGCCGGAAAAAGGTGCATGTATTGATCGTACGGCAGTATCACCTCGGTTTCTGTTTTGAAAAAATTGACGTACCAGATGCCGATCAGGGCCAGGATCACGGGAATATTCTCTTTGAACTCCATCCGTCTGAAGTGTTCGTCCATGGCATGGGCGCCCTCCAAAAGGGACTCGAAGTTTTTAAAGCCGATAAAACAGGCGATGGAGAGGCCGATGGCAGACCAGAGGGAGTAGCGCCCCCCGACCCAGTCCCAAAAGCGGAACATGTTGTCAGGGTCGACGCCGAAATCCGCAACCGCCCGGGTATTGGTAGAAACCGCAACAAAGTGCCGGGCGATATCGCCCTTATTCCGGGTCATCTCAAGAAACCATTGCCTGGCGGAAAAGGCGTTGGCCATGGTCTCCTGGGTGGTAAAGGTTTTGGATGCAATGATGAACAGCGTGGTGGCCGGGTCCAGGTGCCGCAGGGTCTCGGACAGGTGGGTGCCATCGACATTGGAAACAAAATGCACGCAAAGATGCTTCCGGCCGTAGGGCTTAAGGCATTCGCTGACCATGGCCGGCCCCAGGTCCGATCCGCCGATGCCGATGTTGACGATGTCCCGGATCGGCTCGCCGCCGTATCCCTGCCATTGACCGGAAGCGACCCTGTCGGAAAACTGTCGCATCTGGTCAAGAACCTGGTTTACGGAAGGCATGACATCCCTGCCGTCCACTAAAATGGGCCGGTTGGCCCGGTTGCGCAGCGCCACGTGCAGAACCGGTCGATTTTCGGTGGCATTGATTCTTTCCCCGGCAAACATCTTTTGGATGGCTTCCTTAAGGCCGGCCTCCTTTGCCAGTTCCACCAGCAGGCCCAGGGTTTGTGCGGTCATCCGGTTCTTGGAAAAATCCACCAATATATCGTTGAAGGCAATGGAAAAATTTTCAAACCGCCGCGGATCTTCGGCAAAAAGGTCCCGCATGTGGACATCCTTGGTATCCTCATAGTGGGCTATCAGCTGTTTCCAGCTTCGGGTCTCTTGGGGGGGAATGCTTTTAAGCATCAACAGTCTCCATGGAAGGCGAATTGGCCGAAAAGAAATAAATTTTCACGCCTTATCACACACAACGAAGCACGAAACACTTGCCACAACCGAATTATTCACATGCTCACTTTGTGCCCTTTGTCTACCCAGTGAAATGCATGTCAGTGCCGTCGAAGACGATATTGCTCCGGCGAATAAATACGTTAACACCGTCATTCCCGCGAAGGCGGGAATCCAGGATATTACTGGATGCCGGAACAAGTCCGGCATGACGCATTTGGCTATTTAGTTGCCAGGTTAATATCACCGGGGCCTGCCCCGTGAAACCCGTTTTTGTTTCTGTTTCACTGGGGTGTCTTAGTGGTTAATTTTCTATCAATCAGATTTGTGGATGGATAAAACCATAACCTGGTCGCTACTTAAGGTCACCGATGTTAGGAATCCATCGGGACAAAATTTCTTTTAATTTCCCGTTGCCCTTGATCTCGTCCAGAAAAGCGTTGGCCGAAGCAAGCAGCGCATCGTCATTCTTACGTACGCCCCAGGCGATATATTCATCTGTCAAAAACAATGGGATCTTTTTAAAGCCATACTGTTTATTGGCGGCCTCAAGCATGAGAATCCTGACACCGTCATGAACAAAAATGTGTATTTTATCCCCCTTCAAGGCCTCGATCGCCGCCGCCGAGGACTTGTAGCGCACCACCTTGCGGGCCATGTTCAAGTTTTCCATGACATAAACTTCACCGGTGGTGTTTTCCACGACGCCCACACGCAAGGACACCACCTGGGCCCGCAGCGCCGGGAAATTGTCCAGGTGCTGAAATACCGGTTTGTTTGCAACCAGAACCATCTGCCCTGTCTTGAAGTAAGCCTTGCTGAAATTGATTCTGTACAGGCGTTCTTCGGTCACCGACATCCCGGCCATGATGATATCGGTATGCCCGGCCACAAGCTGGTCGATCTGATCTGCCCAGCTGACGTCCACAAACACGGGCTTTTTCCCCAGGTAGGCGGCCAGTTCCCTGGCCAGGTCCGCTTCGGCCCCCACGACATCTTCATCCTGCTGAAAAATGAGCGGTGGGTAGTTGGTGGAGACACCGATCCGCAGAATGCTGTCATCCGGCGGGACGCCACCCTTTTCACTGCTGCCGGCACACCCGGCCACGATCCCCGCAAGCATCAGGATCAACGCCAAGCCCAAAATCCGTATGTCCATTCCCTGCTTAAACATTTTATTTTTCACCTATTCTCCTCCTTGCAGACCCGGGAATCAAACCACAAATTATACTAGAATGCAATATTGGGTATTATTGCTTTTCAGACCGGGAAACATGCTCCACCTTGCGAAGCTCGGCCCTGAAAAAGCCCAGGGCCACACGGCTTTCAACGCGCACAGGCATCTTTCTCGCGTCGGCCGTGATCCAAATACGGATCCCGGAGTTATCGTTGGCATTGAAAAGCTCGACGTCATCCAGAACAGGCTCCAGCACTATCGTTGCGTAGGCGCGGCCCCCCACTTGAATCTTTTCCCGGCCCACGACATGGGCCCGCCCGATGACATTTCTTTTTCCATCCGTGATGGGGCATTCCACCGATGTCACCTTGGTTAGCGGCTGAAGGCGGAGAAAATAGAAGGCTGCCAAAGGATCGAATGTACCGGGTATGATGGAAACCTGCCGGGGCTTGCTGTTGTTGCTGATATACGTCAGTTCATTTTTTTCCCAGTCAAAGGTTATCAGCCGGTTCTTGCGATAACCGCCCTCGCGAATCTTCTGTTTATAAAGCAAAGAGTGCGTCATCCCCCGGTCAGCGTAGGATTCGAGTCGATCTCTGATTTTGAAAATGCGGTCAATGGTTTTGGTGGAACGGGCCGTCATTTCAAACCCATAGGCTGCCGCCCCGTTCACTGTCGTAAGGGGCAGCACCTTTAGGACGGCCGTACCGGCACCGATGCCGCCCCACGTCAGCTCAAAGGTCAATTTTTCGCCGGGTGTAAACGGCTGCACCGCAGGCTCGGCCGCTTTACACGGAACCACTAAAATGGTTAACCCCACGAAAGCCGTTACAACGGCTTTGAAAACTTTGAACATAAAGCCCCTTTCCATTTCTGAATTTCTTCAATCATATAACTCTATATCAGGGGCGTCTTGTTGTCAAAAGTTCCAGTTGACGACGGTGCTTAGATTTTTTAGACTGCGGGGACCCTTGAACACATGATGTAAAACGGCCCGTTCGGTAAACCGCCAACAAGGAAACGGATATGTACAGAGCGATTGTCTTCATCATCCCGGCCCTGCTCTTTTTGTCAGCCCATTGTGCCATGGCTAAAACGCTATACACATGGACGGATAAAGACGGTGTTGTCCATATTACCGAATCCAAACCCCCGGCCGGGGCCCAGTCAACCGACAAGTTCACCTACAAGGTCAAACCCCAAAAGGAAACCACGCAGATCAAAAAGCACAAGGCCAACGAGCGGAGAGCCTTGATGCTGGAATATGATGCCCGCCGGAAAGCACAGCGATTAAGGCGTGAGGCGGACAAAGCTAAAAAAGAGATGGATGCCGCCATTGAAGAAGCCAACAAAATGAAGGCGGATACGGATGAGTTTATACGCCAGTGGGGCATCCAGGCAAGACATCGTAAAAGCCTCAAAGCCAAAATCGACCGCAAGAAGGATGCCACCAACCAGGCAGTCGCTGATTCAGAAGACCTCATAAAGATTGCGACTGAGACTGAAGCCAAAGCCCAAGACGCTGAAAAAGAACTTAATGACCTGACACAGCTTTCCCGCGAGTCAAGCGACTATACCCGCAACCTGGAATCAGAAAACCAGCTAGCCCCCCCTTCTGAATAGTTTACTGTTTCTAATGATTGACATTAAAAACCAGATGACTATTTTAATAACGTTTGGCGCGAACCGCTTTATTGGGAGTAGATCACTATCAATAGCTTACGGTAACTTAGATTTCGGAACGTTATTTTGCCAAACGTTATAAACATAAAAAACCAAACCACCAGCCGAAAGGAATCCCCAAAGATGAAAACACTGATGAAAAATAGTACTCTGCTTATCGTCGGCATGCTCCTTATGGCCATTGTAACAGGATGTGCGGGAATGAACGCCGGAACCACGCCGGCCCGGACCTCCCCGGTTATGGATCGCATTGTCCAAAACGGTGAGCTTGTGGTCGGTACCGCCGGCAGCATGCCGCCTCTCAACATGACCACCAAGGACGGAAAAGTGGTGGGTATCGAGCCCGACCTCGCCCGCTACATCGCCGGCGCCATGGGAGTGGAGTTGCGGATTGAAACCATGCCCTTTGCCGATCTTTTGCCGGCCCTTGAATCAGGCAAGGTGGACATGGTGCTGTCCAACATGACCATCACCCCGAAAAGAAACCTGAGTGCCGCTTTTGTCGGCCCCTATTATGTTTCCGGGAAAGCGTTCTTGACCAAGCAGGAAACCATTGCCCTGGCCAGGGAAGCGGAAGATGTAAACAGCGTCGAAATTACCCTGGCCGCCCTCAAAGATTCAACCAGCCAGTACTTTGTCCAGGAGGCAATCCCCGATGCAAAGCTCGTCACGACAGAGGACTACGATGACGCCGTAGCCCTGGTACGCTCCGGGGAAGTCCACGCCCTGGTCGCCGATTACCCCATCTGCCTGGTCTCTGTTTTCCGCTATCCGGAAGAAGGACTGTTAACGGTAGTTACCCCGTTAACCTACGAACCGATCGGCATTGCCATTCCGCCCAATGACCCCTTGCTGGTCAACTGGCTGGAAAATTTCCTGGATACCATGAAGGTCAGCGGCAACCTGGAAAGCATTGCAGATTACTGGCTGGAAGATGCATCCTGGATGGATAACCTCAAAGAATAAAATCGTGTGCCACGATTTTATGTGACGCGGCTTCGTCGCTATCAAACAAAAAAGCATGCGGCCTGAAGGCTGCATGCTTTTTTATTCTTTGTGTCCCTTACCGGAAGTATCCCCAATAGCTGACACCCTGTTTTTCTGGATGTTCGACCCTAGGGCAACTGGTGTAATGCATCCAACCCCAGCAGGGATAAATCCCTGCGCTACATAGTTGATTTGAGTAATGGGCATGTAGGCCAGGGCTTCAGCCCTGCTTACTCCCTACTCCTTACTGCATACTCCCTACTCATCCCCTTCCGGTCAACACGCATCAGCCTCGTCAGTCCCGCTCTCCGCCTCGGACCGTAGCAGCCAAGTCTTGATGACGGTGTTGACCAGAGTGGCAAGGGGAATGGCGAAAAACACCCCCCAGACCCCCCATAATCCCCCGAATAGAAGCACGGAAATAATAATGGCCACCGGCATGAGAATCTTGCCCAGTAGAAAAACGATTGCAAACCCCAGCAGCAGCATCAATCCCAGGATAATCATCTGGGGATCTGAAAAATATCGTCTGGCCCAATCTCTAAATATCTGCAGCATAATTCCGTACACTCTTTTCAACGATTTGAATGGATATAGTTCAATAGATCGTGCCCTATTTTCGATTCCGGGTCCATTTTCACCATCTGCTCCCCCGCGCGCTCCGCCTCGGCCCAACGCTCCTGCTTTATAAAAAGATCGGCCAGCGCATACATAAAGTCCAAATTGCCGGGTTCAAGCTGAACAGCGCGTTTCAATGAGGCTTCGGCCTCCTGCGCCCGGTTCAGGTACTGCAAGAGAAGACCCAGGTTGTAATGCACGCGGGCCCTTTCGGGCATGCCCTTTGCGGCCCTGGCCAGGTAAACGGCCGCACCCTCGTAATCCTTGCTCTCCGCCAGAAGAAGGCCCAGTGAATAGGAGGCTTCATGAAACTCGGGATTAGCCGCCACCACCTCGCGGAACAGCTTTTCAGCCGCATGGTTGTTGCCCTCCTGGTTATAGAGCATGGCAAGGTTTATTTTGGCCGGCAGAAACGCATCGTCGATCCGGATGGCCTTTAGATAATGGGCTTCAGCTTCACGCACCATTCCCATGGAACGATACATGTTTCCCAGGTTGTGCCCGGCAAATGCAAAATCCAGGGAATAGTGCATGGCAGCCTTGTATTCCGCAAGGGCCGCGGCATAGGCTCTTTTTAGGGACTCGGTCTGCAAGCGGTCCGACATTGAAACCAGATTGGCGGCGGCTTCCATGCGTACGCCCTTTACCCGGTCATACAATAGCGGCGTAAGCAGCTTTATCGACACCTCAGGATCCGGGGACGCATAGTTTCGCAAAGCCGTGTGGCGGATCAAGGCCGCTTCGTCATGCAGGGCACGCCTGAACGTCAGGTCCCTTATTTCACCCTGATAGGGACTCAACAGCGAAAGCGCAGTAGACCTGACAATCGCTGGAAACAACGCATCCTCTGCAATTCTGACAAGGTCTTGCATGGCTTGGGGTTCCCCCTTCAGGGCTTTTGCAAACACACTTCCATAATGCGGCCGGCGGCGAATGCCGTACCACTTGGTGATGTACTCTTCGGCCCACTGATCGCTCTTGTCGCTATGGCACTCGGTGCAGGCATTGGGGGCATCAAAGGACATGCTGAGGTCCGGCCGGGGAATCCTTAAGGAGTGGTCAACCCGCAAATCGATGCCCATGTAATATCTTCCCGGCATGTGGCAGTTTTTACATTCGGCACCTGTGCCCACCGCTATGGTCTTGCCGTCGATGCGAAGGGACTCGCCCGTTTCACCGGCCCTTTTGTGAAAGTGGTGCTCCCGGGTGTCATAGATATCGCTGCGGTGGCACTGCAGGCACAAACGGTTGCCATCCAAAAGCGGTTTGCAGGAATGGACATCGTGGCAATCACTGCAGCGGACATCTTTGCTGTACATTTTGCTCTGGGTAAAGGAACCATAGACATAAACTTCATCCAATATCTGGCCGTCTGTGTAGTAAAGAGGGGTGTTGAGCAGCTGGGGAACCATGCTCTCCAGGAAATCGTTGTATTGGTGGTTAAAATCTCCCAACTGCGACCGCCGCGCGTGGCACCGGGCACACAGGATCACCTGTTCTTCGGTATCCATTTCCGCCGTGTCCACTACCAGGTCGTAGTTGGTCGCCGATTGCGAGCGGGCCATGGGAGGGGCGTCGGCCCAGGCCACATGCCTGGACCCGGGACCGTGGCAGGCCTCACAGCTGACATTTATTTCCGACCAGGTTGTCTGATACGTATCCGTTTGCGGGTCATAGCCTTTCTTTAAATTCGTGGAATGGCATTCCGCGCACATGCCGTTCCAGTTCTGGGCATTGTTGGTCCAGTACAGCCAATCTTCTGGCAGGAGTTTTTCATCCGGATAAAGATGGTACCACTCTTTTCTTTCAACATCCCAGGCAATGGGTAGGCACTGGAGCCGGCCGCCGGGAAACGGAACCAGGTACTGCTGCAGCGGCCGGAAACCAAAGGTGTATTTGACTTCAAAATCATCCCTTTCCCCGCCCGGCCCTTGGGTGTTGACAAAGAAGCGGCCCCCCTTCCTGAAAAAACGGGATTCCACCCCCTTGTGGGTGAAGGTCGTGCCATTGAAATCCCCCAGCACACTGGCTTCATCTGCAATGGCCATGGCCTTGTCATGATCCGAGCCCTGCCACCTTTTATGCTCCTCCCGGTGGCACTCGATGCACCGGTCCCGCCCTACGAATGCGGCCACGGCACCTTTCTCCGGCAATGCCCCCCCTCCGGGCATGAGCCGTTGCCTCAACAGATATAGCGGCATCGAAAGTGCAATAACCAGGGTGGCAATGATGCCTGTGATTTTCCAGTTGCGCATATGATAAGTCGCCACCAAGACGCTAAGGTTTTATTTATTATACAGCCACAAAGACGCTAAGACACTAAGGTTTTAGGTTATATAGCCATTAGGACACAAGAGCTCTAAGGATTAAATAATGAAACGATGAATACCGTCCTTTATCAAGGGCACATTAAAATTGATTAGAAACCCAAG
>JBDLJD010000036.1:0-31412 GCA_039714495.1 Thermodesulfobacteriota bacterium | reverse complement strand
CAGAGGTCAAAGGTCGGAGAAAGGAGGACAGAGCTCCAGAACCTCAGATCCCCAGAACTTCAAAAAACACTTGGAAATTGGCTATTCGTTATTGAATATTGGACATTCGCCTTTTGCTTTTTTGAATATCCAATAACCAATATTCAATGTCCAATAATCAAGTATCAAGACACTACAATGCAATACATAAAGTGACAACTTGTAATCAGGACTTGACCCCGAAGCTTGTAGGGGCAGGTCTTGTACCTTCTACCTTATACCGTTTACCTTACACCTAAATATATCATGTAGATCCTGTTAATCCCGTCAGATTCTTATAACCCGACACATGAAACCATTTCTATGGAGATGCCTGCAAATAGTCCTGGATATCAACTTCGTCCAGCTGACTGGGCGCTAGAAAAATTTCTGCATACTGCAGATAGACGCCGCTTTTCAGAAACAGGTCGAAGAGTTCCGCGTCGATGTGCTGGTCGTTGCGCATGAAGCTCATGATACGCAGGGCCTCGCTCAGGGTTTTGGCCTTCTTATAGGGGCGGTCCGCGGCGGTCAGGGCTTCAAAAATGTCGGCAATGGCCATGATTCTGGCCGGGATGGACATCTCTTCCTTTTGCAATCGCTTGGGATACCCCGTGCCGATCATGGTTTCGTGATGGGCCCCGGCAAACTCCGGAACCTGCACCAGGTAATCGGGGAAGGGCAGCTTGTTGAGCATGATGATGGTCTGGGTGATGTGCTCGTTGATTTTAAAGCGCTCTTCGTCGGTGAGGGTGCCTTTGCGGATGGCAAGATTGTACAATTCACCGTGGTTGTAAAGGTGTTCCGGGAGGTCCATCTTGAAACCGTACGGGTTGCCGTCAAAGGGGTCTTTTACATCCCGGGGAATCACGTGGAAGGGTTTGTCGGCTATGAGGTTCTCTTTTGCAGGGAGCGCCCGGGCGGGTTCTGTGGACATTCTGGCGTCCTCTTCCTGGGACAGCCCGAGGCGGTCGTCGAGATGCCTTACCCACGTTCGTTGGGCAATCTCCTGCAGCCGCTCGACCTTTTCGTCGGCCATGAATTCACCGCCCACGTTGCACTGGGCCACAAAAGCGAAAGCATCCCTGATCCACCCCTGTTCTTCCTTCAGTTTTGCCTGGAGATCGGCTTCGAGATGGGTATCCTCCAGTTGTTTCCGGAGATATTCGATCTCGGCGTCGCGCCACAGAATTTCAAAGCGCGTACGGATTTCATGAATGCGGTTGTAAATGGTTTCAAGTTTGGTGGCCTTGTCTACAACGTACTCCGGCGTGGTTACCTTGCCGCAGTCGTGCAGCCACGAGGCAACCTGGAATTCCCGCCAGGCATCTTCGGTATCGAGCCTGTAGCCGGCAAAGGGCCCCTCGCACTTGTCGCTGGCCGCCTGGGCCAGCAGCGTGGCCACCTCGGGAACACGCGCGCAGTGGCCGCCGGTGTAGGGCGACTTGGCATCAATGGCACCTGCCAGCATCTGGATGAGGGCGTTAAAAAGGTTGCGCTGGGCTTCGAGCAGCTGTTGGTTATTGAGTGCGATGGCTGCCTGGGCGGCCAGAGACTCCACGAAGCGAACGCTTTCCCCTTCAAAGGGGATGACCGCTTCCATATCTTCCATGCGGGCGTTGAAAAGCTGCAATACCCCGATGGTTTTGCCCTGTCGCGTTTTGAGGGGCACCCCCATAAAGCTTATGCATTCGCTGTCGGACAGTTCATTGAGGCGGCACTCGTTGGAAAAGTCGAACTGTTCGTTGCGGCTGATATTGTCGATGATTATGGTGTCTCCGGTGAGGACGGCATGACTGGCCACATGCATGTGGTTTTCAACACCTTGGTCGGCGTCGTAAAGGGGCACGTCGGCAAAGGTTGTTCCTTGGTTCAGGTCCCCGGCATGGCGCGTTTCCTGGGAGCCGGTCTGCATGATTTCAAATCGCAGGACATCGTCTTGACCGCGCAGGTACAGAGACCCGCTTTCGGCACGAGAAAGCTCCCTGGCGGAAACGAATATCTGATCCAGCAGCTTGGTCATATCCTGTTCAGCCGACAGGGCAATGCCGCTTTTTACCAGTTGTTCCAGTTTCCCCTGGGTAGCTATCAAGACATCCGTACGTTGCCGAATAGTGGCTTTCATCAGCCTGAAAGCATGGATGAGTGAATGCATCTCCTTGATGACCGAGTCAAACGGAGGCGTTTCGGAGAAGTCGAACTGCTGAATCTTTGCAGCCTCTTTCCCTAGCCGTATCATGGAGCCAGATAGTCTCCTGGAAAGAAGGAGGACCAACACTATGGCAATAACCAGTACGGCCAGGGAGAGTAAGGATATCCGGGTCTGCATGCGCTGGATGTGCCCGGTAAAATCGGATAAGGGGGCGACGCTGCCGATGACCTCATCAAATCCTAATCGTTGATCCATGGTGGACAAGCGCACCAGATAGGGCTTCCCCTGAATGGAGAGGATTTCCGTTTTTTCAATTGGAAGGCCGGTTGAACTGGCATAGGAGTCGATCACTGCCTTGAGTAGAGGATCCTGGGATTCCTTGCCCTTTAAAAATCGGACTTCCTCCATGGCAATGTCGCCTTTTTTGGTGATGATCGTTTTGATGGTTTTCTCGGTGGGATGGGCCAGAACCCGGCCATCCCGGTCAAACAGAAACAAAAGGCTGTTTTTTGATATCCGCTGCCTGGCAAACGATTCGGAGAACCTTTCCAGGGTGATGTCGGCGCCGAAAACGCCGCCCTTTTCGTCCAGTTGTTCGGCGCAGGTGATGCCGGGCAGTTTGGAAGTGCTGAATACATAGGGGGCTGTGTAAACCGCCTGATCCGATTCAAGGGCTTTGCGGTACCAGGGTCTTTCACGGGGGTCGTAGCTGGGATTGAACTCCAGCCGAACGAAAATCAATTCTCCTTCCTGGTCCAGGAAGGACCAGAACTGTCGTGAAGCACCGTCGGTGACCCTGATAATCGTATGCACCACAAACCAGGTGTTCTCCGGGGCGGCCAAGCTGGTATTGATGGCAGCCTGCCCCCTTGAAGCCGTCACATGCATAAAGCTTCCGTCATGATAACCCGTGTAAAGGGAATGGAGAAATTCGAAATGCTTTAGGGCTTTGACCATAAAATCCAGGCCGGAATGTGAAAGGCCTTCGTGAATAGGCTTTTCAGCCATGGCGGGCATGAGGCTGGCCGAACCGACCAGCACTGCCACAGACTCCAGAGCGTTTTCGTAACGCTCTGACACTTTTTCATTGACCTCACTGAAGAAACGGTCGGCCAGGTCCAGGGCTACGGCTGAGCTCTCCTTTTCATTGATCCACAGGAATACACCTGTCAAAGCCACAACGATGGCCACCACCAGTGTGGTAATGCTGATGTAAAACGGGAAACGCCGGGTATTCAAGGAAGTCATAGGGAATCCTCGCTGCTTACTCCTTGCTGATCTTACCATGGTCCTGTCTTGTGTACTCCGTCTTTTGTCCTCTATAACCCTGTGGTTCCGGTTTATAGCCCTATCTCTGGATCATCTCAGAGTGTCAGAGGGCGTATCTACACAACCTCAGTGGATTTTGGTTATTTTGTTACAAGATAATTTTAGCGACGCAGTCGCGTTTTATAAAATCGTGGTACACGATTTTATTCTGACAAGTACTGAATTTCCTTCTTGCCTTTTTCCTCATCCACGAGATGGAACAGGAAAGCGCCGATAAAAAACAGGATGAGGATGGAACCAATGCCCCAGCGTGATGCCATCCTCCCCACGGCAAGAACCTGTTCGGGGGTGGGAGATGCAGGCATCAGGATACGCCGGGTAATCAAGCCCACAACCCCGATCAGCAGGGGACCGAGAATGGCGGCAAATTTGCCCAGCATGTTGTAAAAACCATAGTACTCGGCAGCCTTGTTTTTGGGAATCAACCGGGAATAATAGGAGCGGCTGAGGGCCTGGATACCGCCCTGCACCAGCCCGATAACAATGGCCAGAATATAAAATTCGTGTTTCTGGGTCATCATGGTTCCCCATATGGTAACGCCGATATAGATGGCAATGGCAAGGTAAATGGATTTACGCACGCTCCATTTCTGGCCAAGCTTGCCAAAGACGATGGCCGAGGGGAACCCCACGAACTGGGTGATTAAAAGGGCCAGGATGAGATCGTTGGAGGCGAACCCGAGGGACATGCCGTAGTCCACGGCCATGCGGATGATGGTGTCCACACCGTCAATATAAAACCAGTAGGCCACGAGAAACAGCAGGACGGTTTTCAAATGGCGAATCTTTTTGAATGTGCCGATCAATTGCCGGAACCCTTCCACAATAGGGCTGAAACCCTCTTTCAATGAACTGGGCTCCTTTTCTTCCGGTACCCAGAAAATAGTCAGCAAGGCAAATCCCCCCCACCAGACGGCAACGGATATAAAAGAATACTGCACGGCTGCGGCAGCATCCGGCAAACCGAATTTTTGCGGCATCAGGGTCATGAGAACATTGACCAGAAAGAGCAGTCCACCCCCCAGATAGCCCATGGCAAAGCCCAGGCCCGATACAAAATCAATGTTTTTTTCATCGGTAATGCCGGGCAGGAGAGAATCATAGAATATGTTGGAGCCTGAAAAGCCGATGATCCCCATGGCATAGACAAATATGGCCAGGGCCCACTGCCCCTGTTGGACAACGAACAACCCGGCGGTCATCAGTACACCCAGGTAGCAGAAGAAGATCAGGAATTTTTTTCGGGAGGAACCCTTGTCGGCAATGGCTCCCAGGATAGGCGCCATCAGGGCCACCAGCAGGCTGGCCAGGGAGTTTCCAAGGCCCAGTTGCGCGGTACTCATATTGACGTCGGCGCCGTGGCTCCAGTACTGTTTGAAGAAAACCGGAAAAAATCCAGCCATGACTGTACACGCAAAAGCGGAGTTGGCCCAATCGTACATGGCCCATCCCCAGATCGCCTTTTTCTCTTTGTCCATAAATAATTTTTCCTTTCCATATAGCGACTGATTGTTTCCAATGGTTGTATATGAATACGATGATCATGTCAAAATATTGCTCCCCGTGGGGTGATAACCGGATGGAAGTGTGCTATAAGAAGCTTTCTTATAAAAAGACGAATTGCCAATATTCAATAACGAATAATCAATCTCTAGGTGCAGTTACTTGATTATTGGAAATTGGATGTTGGTTATTGGATATTGAAAACTATGTGTTGCCGGCCCATTGGTTGAAACTACCAATGGAATTAGAAAAGGTTGGATAAGTGATACCATCCGTCCAAACATGCTATCAAATGATTGAAGAAATGGACATGATGCCCCATATCGTGGCCCATTCCGAGCAGGTTTGCCGGGTGGCGTTGTGTCTTGTGGATCATATGAATCATTCGTCGGCCAGGTTGAACAGGCCCCTGGTCCAGGCGGCAGCCCTGCTGCACGATATCACCAAGACCAGGAGTTTCGAAACCGGGGAGGACCACGCTTTTACCGGCAAAGAGATGCTCAAGGAGAGGGGGTTTCCCGAGGTGGCGCGGGTCGTGGGCCAGCATGTGCACCTGGAAAATGAAGTCCGGGATGAAGAAATGGACGAAGCGCGGGTCGTCAATTATGCCGACAAACGGGTGCTGCACGACGCGGTGGTTTCCCTGGAAAAGCGTATGGCGTATATCGTGGAGCGGTATGGCCGGGAAGAGGCCCACCGGGAGCGGATCATGCGGCTGTGGGAGGAATCACGAGAACTCGAGGAGCGTATTTTCAGGCACGTCAAGTTTACACCTGGTGAGTTGACTCAATACCTATCTACTGAGTAGCGAATTTTATCCCATGGGCGTACTGCTGATTTAGATGGGCTATTGGAGTGTTGGAGTAAACACCCAGAACCACAGAGGACAGAGGCCAGTGCTACAGGAGGTGAGGGACAATCAAGTCCTGATTAAAGGTGATCACTATTTCCCGGTTTCAGGTGTCGGGTTTCGGTCTAACAGCCTATTTTAATAACTAATAATTAATAATTAATGGCTAATTATTAACGGGATGTCGTCCGTTTTCTGGATAAATCCTTCGTTTTAGGTTTTCCGTTTTAGGTTTTAAGTATGGTTTACTGCTATCAGCAGAAAGCTACTTAAAACGGTTTCTTTCGATGTTCAGTGTTCGATGTTCGACCTTGAATGTTTTTTTCATCACGAAATCACGAAAGGACGAAACCACGAAAATTTTCTCTAAGCATTTCGTGCTTTTTATATTTCGTGTTTTCGTGATTGATTCTTTTTAATCGTCCGACTGCAGATCTACGAAGTTCTGACCTCGGATCTGTTTTACTCCCTACTCCTTACTGCCTACTGTGGCTCTGATCTCTGTCTTCCGTCCTCTGTGGCTCTGACCTTATCTCCTCACTCCCTACTAATGTTCCTGGTTATTTGAATATCCGCTTAAAGGCCCGGTCATCGGCGGACAAGCAGGCCTTTTTCAGCTTGCGGTACTGTTCGAGAAAGGCCTTGCCTTCCCGGGTCAAGTTAGTGCCGTGCTTACGGTCTGTTTCCACCATTTTGACCTTTAAATGGCTTTCTGAAGATCTGATTTTGCTCCAAGCCGTCTTGTAGGACATGTTGAGCGATTTAGCCGCCTGGTTGATGGACCCGGTGCTCTCGATGCGATCCAAAATGGCCAAACGGCCTTCGCCCATCACGATGCGGTTTTTTTCGTCGACAATCCAGTGGCTCGATTTAAGCCGGAAATTAGGCATACGATACACCATTATTTTTAGCTTTTTTTTTATAATCTGTTATGTTAGAAATAACATAACAGAACGAAACAGGCGAGGCAACGAAAATATAGATGGAAGATTTCGACACATTGCTGAAAGGCTCAGCTGCAGCGCACGGCCACCTGTGCCCGGGGCAGGTCATCGGCGTTCGCATGGCCATGCTGGGTTGCGACCTGATCGGTCTGGACAATCCGTCGGTTTTGCCCCAGATCAAGTCGCTGATCGTGTATGTGGAGATTGACCGCTGCGCCACCGACGCCATTGCCTATGTAACCGGTGTGAGACTGGGCCGCCGGTCCCTGAAATTTGTGGACAACGGCATCATGGCCGCCACATTCGTCAACCTGGACATTGGCAGGGCCTTCAGGGTACGCTCCCGGGAAGCTTCCCGGAAACTGGTGGAAAACTACGCACCCGGAATCGAGGATAAACACCGGCAGCAGTTGGAAGCCTATCAAAAGATGCCCCAGGATGTTCTGTTTGAAATAACCCAGGTAAGTGTCGATGTCCCCTTAAACGATATGCCGGGGCCAACCGGGTTCAAGGCGGAATGCCAGAATTGCGGAGTGGTGGTAAGGGATAAAAAGGAAGTATACAAGAACGGCAAGGTCCTGTGCCGGATATGTGCGGGAGACTCTTATTTTAGCATCCAGTGAGGTCCGTCACGGTTGCTGGTAACGAATGTTTTTAAAACAGGCTTCGAGCCTTAGCGCCTTTGTGGCGGATAAAAATATTTTACAAACTATGGGGAATTATAACGAGATGCAGTTGAAGCAGAATGAATTGCCGGAATATGTGGCCAAGAAAATAAAGGTTGAAGATGCCGTGGGCACTACCCTGGCGCATGACATTACCGAGATAAGGCCGGGAGCATTCAAAGGGCCCTCCTTTCGCAAGGGGTACACCGTCAAGCAGGGCGACCTGTGCCATCTGATGCGTCTGGGAAAACGCCACCTCTACATTCTCGATCTGAACGAAGACCAAATACATGAAGACCAGGCGGTACTGGAAATGGCCACCGCCCTGGCCGGCCCGGGCGTGACCTTCGGCAGCAGCCCCAGGGAGGGCAAACTAGAACTCAAGGCAATCTATGATGGCCTTTTCAAGGTTCAGGTGGATCCCCTGGTGGAATTCAACCTGATGCCGGATGTCATGTGCGCCACCATTCACAATGCTACGCCGGTCATCAAAGGTCAGACCCTGGGCGGTACACGCGCCATACCGCTGGTGATCGAGAAAGAATCCCTGGAACAGGCCTTGGAAATCCCGCGCAAAGCCTATCCGCTTTTATCCGTGAAAAGTTTTCAGAAGGTGAAAGCGGGTTTGATTATTACCGGCAGCGAAGTGTATGACGGCCTGATCGAAGACCGGTTCCAGGATATTGTGGAAAAAAAGCTTATCTCCTTTGGCTCCGAACTGGCTGATGTGGTTATCCTGCCGGATGACCAGGCGCGCATAACAGCCGCGGTAAGGGATTTTCTGAACAGGGGCCTGGACATGATTGTAACCACCGGCGGGATGTCGGTTGACCCGGACGATGTCACCCGGCACGGCATCCGAGGGGCCGGCGTGGATGAGATCTATTACGGCAGCGGCGTATTGCCCGGCGCTATGTTCCAACTAGCCTACAAAGGAAGCACCCCTATTGTCGGCATCCCGGCCTGTGCTCTCTATCATGAGGCCACCATATTTGACCTGGTTCTGCCCCGGCTTCTGGCCGGTGAGCGGCCCGACAATGTCGATCTGGCAAAACTGGCCCACGGCGGGCTATGTCTCAACTGCCCCACCTGCCGTTTTCCGGCCTGTACATTCGGAAAATAAATTTCCACGCTCTGCTCCATTTAGAGCAGAGCGTGAAAATTTATTTTAAATGATCTTGATGTCGTCCCGGGCCAGAAGCGTGTGCATCTTCCCGGAAAATGTTTTTCCCAGGAATGCTTCAAGTTCTCTTGTGGCCATTGCCAGCCGCCTGACATCGATGCCTGTATCGATGCCCATCTGATGGAGCATGCACACCAGGTCCTCGGTGGACACATTGCCGGAAGCCCCCTTTATAAAAGGGCAGCCCCCCATGCCGCCGAGGGTTGTTTCAAAGTGGGAGATGCCGGCGGCCATACCGGCAAAGACATTGGCCAGCCCCTTGCCTTCGGTATCGTGCAGGTGGAGATAAACCGGCAGGTGGCCAGCCAGTTCCACGGCTTCACCGGCAATGTCCCGGATCGATTCAGGGTGAGCCATGCCCGTGGAATCGGCCAGGGTCAACTCGTCAACCCCCAGATCCAGTTGCGCCTTGATCATGTCCAGGACCACATCCTTTTGGATCCTGCCTTCGTAGCGGCAGCCGAAAACGCACTGCAGCCCCCCGCGCAGCACAAGTCCCAGTTGTTTGCCCAGACGGACCATGGCTTTAATGCGCTCGCCGGCTTCCTTTAAAGAGGCATTGGCATTTTTGCGGCTGTGGGTGTCGCTGGCGGATATGGAGACCCCCACATGCTTGAGCCCGGCATCGGCTGCCCGCTGGACCCCTTTCTCATTCAATACCAGCGCGCTGTAGGTGACATCCTTCGAAAGGTCCAACTTTTGGCAGAGCTCTTCTGCATCGGCCATTTGCGGTATCAGCCGCGGGTTCACAAAGGATGTGACCTGAATGGATTTAATACCGGCCGCAACCAGGGTGTCGATGATGGCCAGTTTTTTTTCGGTGGGCACCATCGCCGTTTCCGGCTGCAGCCCGTCCCGCAGGCCCTGCTCTTCGATGACAACATTTTGGGGGTAGATCAACATGCAATTGGTTCCTAAATTGAGCGTTCCGAATTTTGTTATTCGGATTTGGAATTGAATATCCAAGCCAGGCTTTAAACCGAATCCCGGATGCTTAATGCTGTTTGCCTTAACTTGGAAATTGGTCATTCGTTATTGGATATTGGTTATTTGTCCCTTTACAGCTCAAATGTTAGCCCGCAGAAAAAATAGAGATCGTCCTTTTCCGGCACGATGCCGTCCTCGTCAGGTTCCGGGTCCTGGATTCTGTCCCAGACCACGGACAAGTCGAGATCCAGCCGGCCGGTCAGTTCAATTTCTATACCGGCCTTGGCATTGTGGGTGTAGGTTCCTGAGTCCTCATTGATTAAATAAAAATTGTAAAGGGCATTGAAGTCAATTTTGTCGGTCAATTCGGTATCGAATTCAGTGGAAAAAACAAAGGCTGGCGTATCGGTGGTTATATCCTCACCGGGCTCCACGGAGTCGAACTCGGTGCCCATGTAAGCTAAGCCCGGTGAAACCAGCCATTCGGTGCGGGACGTGTCAATGATGGTGTAGCCGACGCCGACGCCGACCAGGTAACGGTTGGCGATGTTGGCAAAGGGGTCCCGGAAATATTCGGCAAACACAGGCCGCCAGAAGAATCGCCGGGTGCTGAAGATGTCGAAGTAGCTGCTGGCCCGGTGGCTGTTCGACGTTTTCACGTCATAGGTTTCAGAGTAGATGCCGCGGTAATCAAAATAGAAACGCGTCAATGACGTGCGTCTTTTCAGAGTGACGTTGGCACTGTAGTTTTCGTTTTCAGAATTGCCTTCGGATATGTCGACGCTGAGGGTGACCTTCATGGCCCAATAGTCCAGTTCCCCTGTTTCGCCCGGGGCGATGGAAACCAGGCTGCTGCGGTCAAACTCCACGCTTCCATCCTCGGTTTCTACGTAAACTTTGTCGCCCTGGATGCGCAGGACCCCGATCACGGCTCGCGCTTTTCCGTCCACGTTAAGCACGCTGGCACCGGCCTCGGGATCTTCGATGCGTACGCTCTGGGGTTCGTGGCAGATAACCTGCTGGACATCCTCCCAGTCCAACTCCTGCAGGCCCAGTTCGTCGCTGTCAAATTCAAGGGAGTCGTTGTAAAGCACCTTGAGATCCCCTTTGAGCCACTCGCCGGAGGTCAACTGGATCCAGTCAAATCCTTCGGGCAGGGATCCTGCCGGGCTCCAGACGGGTTTCCCGGGTTCGGCTTTTGCGCTGACCGGGAGGGGCAGCAGCAATAAACACATGGCACACAATCCCATTGTCATTATGAGAGATTTTCTCAATTTGATGAAAATAGTCACCTGGGTTTCTTTTATTGCCATTTCTATCCTCGCATTATTTTCAATCCTGAGTTCTGTCAACGCCGACCTCCTCAATCCGTTATTCCAGTTAGAGTGTTTGCCACAATAACGTTCCGAACGCCTCCCTTTCCAATGTTGCAACATTGGGGTTAAATCGGAACATAATTCTGGCAACCGGTATAGTGGTATTGTATCCCCATTACAATGCTGTCGTTTTTACCCATTTACAGGGAGTGTTTCAAGAAGATTTTGTGTGATGCACGCCAGCCCTTAACATTTGTTCATGCATCCGCCGGGCCCTGAGGCAGAAGGCCTCGAATTTGGCTTCAATGATCTGGGGGAAGGGGGATCCATCGCTTTCGATGGCCAGGAAGGGTAAATCATCCATCTGTTCCAATGAGTCGCTAATATGTCGGCCAACGGGTTTGCTTTTCAGTTTATTTTCACGGCACATGGTTTCGTGCATGATGGCTTCGGCAAGGCGATTGGGCATACAGCCGAAGGGGCCGATGGCGATGACCCCGCAGGCATGGGTGGCAATGTCGGTCAGGGAGCCGCCGATGGTCAATACCGCTTCTCCGGTCAGATTCCTGGAAATATAGGGGCGGGCGTTCTCAATAATCCCGGATACGTCGATGGGTGGGCTGTTCACCAGCCCGGAAGCGGCAAGGATGGATCTCAGGCGTTGTTCGTCGGTAGCCATAATTTTTTTTCTGATTTTGAAACGGATTTTATCCAAAAAGGGCATGGCTTGGTCGACCAAACCATGGTCAACCAGGTACTCGGAATAGAACACCCATTCGGCAACAGGCGTGCACACGGTTGCAAAGCCCTTTTGGGCGAGCCTTTCGGTAAGGTTTTGGCGTGAAAGGTCGTCCCTGCGCACGAAAATTTCCCCGGTCAGAGAGATGGTGGGTACGGCGTGAGCGGGCATTTTCAGCTTGATGCGCCCGAGGTTCAGGGCGGTTGCCTGGAGTTGGTGCTCCAGGCGACGGAAGGCCCCATTTTCCAGGGCCTTGAGGACGGCTACCCACTCGCTGTGGAAAATTTCAAGGGCTTCTCTGGATTCTATAGCGTTGGTTAACAGCATGGCACGCATGTCCTCCATAATGTCCGAGACTACTATCCCCCACCAGGTTTTGCGTTCGATATTTTTATCCAGGCCTAAATAGGAGTTTTCGGAAGTGAGGGTGAAGACGGCAATATCTGGAATTTCAAGGCGCCGGATGAGATCTTCGATGAAGATGTAGTACTGGCCGAATCGGCACGGGCCGGTTCCGGTGGCCATGAGGTAGACAACCACTTCACCGGATTTCCGTTGGTGTTGGATGTAGTTCAGGAGGGTTCCCGTGGTCAGGATGAGGGGCAGGCACTCTTTGCAGGAGGTGCTCCCCCGGCCTGTTTTGAGGACGCCTTCATCGGCGGGAGGGTGGGCTATTGCGTTGACGCCCGTGCCCCTGAACACGGCTGCAATGGCTTCCGACCCCAGTTTTCCCATGGAGGGGACCAGCAGGGTGACCCGCGGATCAATGAGCGGAATTTTTTCACCTGAGGTGGTGACTACCGTGGGGATACCTTTTTCCAGGGTTGTCGTTGCCGGGGCAAAACCGTTCCCCGAGGGGAACGCAGGCTTCTCGCGGCGCTCAAGCTGTTGGTATGCAGATACAATGTCCAGAAAGGCATCGATGCGCGTGTCCAGGCCTGCATCGGCCGTGTGGCTGTCCAATTCCAGGGTCAGGGACGGCTTTTGCCCCATGACGGAGCGGAAATACCCGATAATGAAGGAATCCGGCCCGCATGAGAAATTGGTGATGAAGGTGCCGAACAGCTGGGGGTGGCGTCTGACCAGCCGGGCAGATTTCATGATCATCTCGCCCATACCCCAGTACATGTGGCGTTTGGAGCTTTCTTTTTCAAAGGGAAGGAAATCAAAAGGAATGACCATTACACCCCGTGAGGCGAATTTTGCGGGAATGCCCATATGGGCCTCATCAACAAGGCCGTTATAGGGCCTGGAAAAGATGACCACGCCGATCTGATCCGGGTCCTTCTCCAGGGCGGCCAGCGCCTGGTTGCCTATCCTTTTCATCCCGGCCAGGCAGTTTTCCTGTTGGTCCAACGCCCTATCAAAGGCCGGATTGGCCTCTCTATGGCCGATGCCCATGCGTTGGGCTGTTTTCAACAAAGGGGTTCTGGCTTTTTCAAGCCCTTGGTTCAGATCCAGAAGAGGGGCCAGAACCCGTGTCCCTGTTTGCTCGAGTTCTTTCAGCCTTTCCCTGAAGGCGGACTGGAGATAAAAGGTCTCTCCCTGGACCAGCGGGCACACCTGCGAGGATCGGTCACCGTTGCTCAGGGGGATGGATTTGAAATGGGGCAGAAAAATGTAATCCGGGGGTGTTTCCATTTCGATGAGGCTGTGAAAGAAACCGTGGGCTAACTCGGCCGGGTAGCAGAAGGCGGCGTTGCGCTGCTCTATACCCATGCGCGACGGTTTGTCCGCCATGACCGGTGCAAAGCCGATTCTGGAAAAGAAGCGGGCGTAGAGGGGGTAATAGGTGTTTACCAGGAAGCTGCGATTGAATCCAATGCCGCCCCTTGGCGGGGGATCCAGTTGATCGGAACCATTGGCCGCAGGCGTACCGAAGATGATTTCCTGACGTTTCCTTACCAGGTCCAGCTTGACGACATCATATTTTTTGTGGTGGCGCAGGTTGTAATAACGGTTGCAGGCCCCGCCAAAAGGAAATTGCCGACCCTCGAGTTCGACCATGGCGATGGTGCACTTGCGGTCGCATTTTTCCTTGCCGCCTTTGCAGGTGAATTCTCTGCCGTAGTTCACTTCCCGGGCGGCCAGTCCGGCAAGGCTGAAAGATTTTTTCTGCATGAGGCCCAGGTCCAGCCGTTTGCCCACTTCCAGGGCAACACCAAAGGCGCCCGTGAGACCAGGGTCGGGCGGTACGATAATAGGCTTGCCCACGATGGAGGCCATGGCCAGGGGCACGGCCTGGTTGTAGCAGACGCCACCCTGCATCAAGACCTTGCGACCCACGGCGCGGTTTCCCTTTACCCGGTTCGCATAATTCATGCAGATGGAGTAAACCAGTCCGGCCACGATATCGGCATGACCGATGCCCTCGTGGATGGCGTTCTTGATGTCCGAGGCAATGAAAGCCGCACACTGATCGTTGAAATTGGGCGGTTTGGCGCCCTGCATGGCAATGGCGGCGATGTCCTGCATGGCAACGCCCAAGGATTCCAGGGCCGATTCTTCCAGGAAGGACCCTGTCCCGGCTGAACAGGCTTCGTTCATGGCGTAGTCTGAGGGGACACCGTTGGTGATGTAGGTGTACTTGGCGTCCTGACCCCCGATTTCAAAAAGCGTGTCCACCTCGGGATCGAAATACACCGCTGCAGCCGCGTGGGCGACGATCTCATTGATGATGCCGTCGGTCAGGGCATGCAGCCCGGCGATCTGCCTGCCGGAGCCGCAGACACCGAGGCCTGCGATGGTAAGTTCTTCCGGATCCACCTCGCCGCTCACCTGATCCAGGATGGCCTGGTAACATTGGCGTGATGCGCCCACCGGGTCGCCGTTGGTGCGTAGATAGATCGACGCCAGCAGGCTGCGGGTGTTTTTGTCCATTAAAACCGCTTTGGTAGTGGTCGAGCCCACGTCCAGGCCCAGGATGCATTCCTGCCCGGGTGAGACGCGGCCCTTTTCCATGGTTTTGAATGTCACCTGGTCGGAAAAGTTTTCCAGCGGGGGTAAAGAAGCAAAGGCAGGCGCGCCATTGGTGAACAACCGACCCGGATGTCCGGTAGTTGTGATCGTCTTATTTTCCTGCGCCCAAAGAGCGGCTCCCAGGGCCTCGAAAAAAGGCGCTTCTCCAGGGATGACCAGACCCGGGATTTCCCGTTTCAGGTACTCCACCATCATGCGGTTTCTGGTGGTGCCGCCAATGACCATGACGTTGCGGCGCTCCACCCGCTTCAGCAGTTCCATGATTTTGTCGGCCATCATCCGGCAGAGTCCGGCCGTGACCTTTGACTTGGGGATGCCCTTGTTGGTGGCATGCGTGCAATCTGATTTACAGAAAACGGAACAGCGTCCTGATACGAAGTAGGGCTCTTCTTCCACGGCCCAGCGGGCGGCTTCTTCCAGGGAGACGTCCATGCGGCGCAGCTGCTGCAGAAAAAACTCACCGGTTCCAGAGGCGCACTTGTTCCCGGTAAGCACATTCGAAATCCGTCCGGATGCGTTGAGAACATAGGCCATGAATGTCTCGCCGCCGGCGGAAACCACGGCAGGGCAGGATGTATTGGCAGGCCGGGTGAATTGGTAGGCAAGCTCCACGGCCTGGGGTTCGGGGATGGATGAGAGCCGGACGATACGGCGAAATTTTCTGCCTGTGGCGGCCACGCGGTCAAAGGCCGCCAGGTCAAGGCCGTCCAGCGCTTGAAGGAGTGTCTTCTTCGGGTTTCCGTCGTGAGGGAGCACGGCGCTGCCGGTCAGGCGAGGGGATCTGTCCCACACCGGCCTGCCCGCATCAAGATCATCGCCGTTTGTCTCGACCTCGGCAATCGACACCGAAGAGGCACCAAGACATATGCCTAGAGATTTCATTTCGTTGCCGTCAATTCCCGAATTTGCTGTGCCGTTATCGGCTTGCTGCGGTTACAATAGACTGTGATTACAGCTATTGTGTAGATTTTTAAAGATATACTGATGCCGGCCCTGCTGTCAAGGCCCTCGTTTATCATTGCGCCGTGTATACTAAGGTCGTCCCTGTCCGGCAGGGGGAATTTTGCAAATTTCAAGGATTCTGTGATATATATATGACAATCGGTATAAGAAGGAAAAGCATATCATGAAAGCCATGATCCTGGAGAATATCTGCGACCTTGAAGAAAATGACCAGCCCCTTAGGATGGCAACGCTGCCCGAGCCTGTTGCGGATGAAGGTGAGATCGTGATCAAGGTAAGCGCCTGCGGTGTGTGCCACACGGAACTGGATGAAATAGAAGGCCGGACACCGCCGCCGGTTTTGCCAATGGTTTTAGGGCATCAGGCCGTGGGGCGGGTCGCGGCTTTGGGAGCTGGCGCAGAGCGTTTTAAGGCGGGCGATCGTGCAGGTGTGGCCTGGATATTTTCAGCGTGCGGGTCCTGCGACTTTTGCAGGACAGGAAGGGAGAACCTCTGTGCCTCATTCATGGCTACCGGGAGAGACGCCAACGGCGGCTACGCTGAGTTCATGCGTGTGCCCGAGGGGTTTGCCCATGCCATTCCCGATGGGTTGTCTGACGGGGAAGCCGCACCGCTTTTATGCGCAGGGGCCATCGGGTATCGTTCTCTCTGCCTCACCGGGATAAAAGACGGGCAAAACCTGGGATTGACTGGTTTCGGGGCATCGGCGCACCTGGTCCTGAAAATGGTAAAACATCGCCTTCCCCTTTCCAGGGTTTTTGTTTTTGCCCGCAGCGCAAAGGAGAGAGCCTTTGCCATCGAACTGGGAGCGGCCTGGTCCGGCAACATCGGTGAAACGCCGCCCGAGGCCCTGGATGCCGTCATCGATACCACCCCGGTGTGGAAACCGGTGATGGAAGCCCTGCTGTGCCTGAAACCCGGCGGCCGCCTGGTGATCAATGCCATCCGCAAGGAAGCAAAAGATAACGACCTGCTCATGCAGATGGACTACCCCAGACATCTCTGGATGGAGAAGGAAATAAAAAGTGTGGCCAATGTGGCCCGCAGGGATGTGCAGGAATTTTTGGCGCTTGCCGCCGAAATTCCCATCAAACCCGAATTCCAGGAGTACCCTCTGGAAGATGCCAATATTGCCCTGATGGAGCTGAAACAGCGGAAGATCAGGGGGGCGAAAGTTCTTCGCATCGGCTGATGTTTTGTAAATAACGGCCATTATTCCATAGAAATAAGTCTCTTTAACAAAATATCTTCAACATTTCGTCTGGAATCTAAAACAGATAAAACATAAACTTTTGTTTCCGCTATCCTGAACATAATTCTCCAGGGGGAAATAATTAGTTCTCTGTACTGTGCAATACCTTGGGCCTTAAGCTCTGGAACTATGCGGCATCTTTCCGGCATTGTGTAAAGACCTGCTGCTTTGTTCTTAATCTCTTTAAAAACCTTTAACGCATTTGCCGGGTTATCAATGGCGATGTAGTCGATTATTTCCTTTAAATCGTTCTCAGCAATGTGAGCCCATTCAATCTCATACGTTTGAATCATACGAGCTTAACCCTCAGGGAGCTTTCAATTTCACTGAAAACCTCCTCTTGAGATTTGCTTTTTCCTTTTTTAATGTCTGATTCACCCTGGGACAGAGCCTTAAGAATTCCGATGGCATTACGCATTTTATCGTAGCTTTCGGGATCTTGCAGAACAGCACGTGGCTCTCCGTTTTGAGTTATAATAACGGGACGGCGGGTTATGTTTATTTGATTTAACAAATCTGCTGTTTTTGATTTTAGGTATGTCACCGGTTTTATGTCACTTGATATATTCATTTTATCACCTCCAGTCTGAATATCGTATCAAATTAAGGGCTATAGTCAAGGGTTTTTAATCACTTGCGAGTGGAATACTCACCTGAAGCGAATATGAGTTGAAAATGCTGCCAAATCCATTATCATTACAGGTTCGTAATAAGTCCATAAGATTAATGCAAGATTAAGGCAGTATGATTGATACAATCCTATACCGCTGCCCTGCATGCGGCGGGTTCAAATGGCTTGCACAAGGCCGCTGCAGGCACTGCCATGTATCCGTGCGCATGCTTTCGAGAAAGCAGGTGGCTGTGAATGGAAAGGCGGGCAGTATTGCCCTTTGGTATGGCAAGGTGAAAGGGCATGCGTTGCCCGAGGGGTCCGGGGGAATGATTCTGAAGAGCGGGCCCATCCGTTTGTCCCGTGAGACGCAAAACGGGCGTTTCAAAGGGCTTTCCGGGGTGCATGCCATTCTGCACGGGCGCGAACCGGCAGGTACAGGCAGCCTTGATCTGTACCGGGAGCGGCTTTTCTTTCAGGGTGCATCCCTGAACAAATCCATCCCATTTGAAAGCATATCTGCCGTAACCATCGAGTCCAACACGGTTATCGTGGACCGCAATAACGGCCGCACCCTCTATTTTGATTTTCTGGAAGAATCGGGAAAACAGTGGGAGGACTGCATTCAAAAGGCCATGGCCGAATTTTTCAGTCCGGAGGACATTGTTGAATTCTGCCCGAAGATACGCTTTGTTGAATCCCGTGGCAGTGCGACGAACAAGCGCGGGCAATTTCACGAGATCCATGTGGCAGTCGAACAGTGGTATAAAAGCGACTTGCCGCAGATCAGTTTATTCTTGAAACACTTCGTTGGATCCCTTGTCCGCGGCTTGCTGGACTTCCGGATGACAGGTATGGAAAATATTCCGCGCCAAGGCGCCGCCATTCTGGCCGCCAATCATGTCTCTTTGCTGGACGGTATTATCCTGGGAGCCTGCCTGCCGCGCCTGGCCCGGTTCATGACTAAGAATTCCCAGTTCAACCACCCGGTCATCCGGACGATTTTAAGGTTGGGAGGGGCGTTTCCGGTCAGGCGCTACCACACTGATGTTGTGGCCGTGCGCAATGCCTTGAGGGTGCTCCAGAATGAACATTTGCTGGGTGTCTTCCCCGAAGGGGAGCGCAGCTGGGACGGACGCATGCTGCCGTTCAAAAAGGGCACCCTGCGTTTGATGCTGGCCGCAGGAAAACCGGTTATACCGGTGGGCATATCCGGCATCTATGAACTCATGCCCCGGTGGACGCACAAGATCAAACGGGTGCCGGTTAGGGTAAACGTGGGCAAACCCATGCGGTTTGCATCGATTTCCATCGTTGACCAGACAGATGAGGATGTTAAACTCGTGGACAGGCAGTTGCGCAGTGTCATACAAGGGCTGATTGCCTGAGCCCAAGGAAAAAAACAATGAACGCAACCCCAATGCATCGACACCTGAAAGGAGGATAATGGATTACGAATACGACGCCATCGTCATCGGGTCGGGGATTCTCGGCTGCAGCATTGCCTTCGAACTGAGCAAGCTCGGTTGGCGCACCCTGAACGTGGACAAGCTGCCTGCAGCGGGCAACGGATCCACATCCAACACCTGCGCCATCATACGGGTCCACTATTCGACGCTGGACGGTACAGCCGTGGCCTATGAAAGCTACAAATACTGGGACGACTGGTCCGGCTATCTGGGGGTGGAAGATCCCAACGGGCTGGCCGGGTTCATCAAGGGCGGTGTTTTTATCTTCGAGACCCCGGCCAACGGCCTTCTGCAAAAGATTAAGCAAATCCTCGACGAGTTGCGCATTACCTATGAACGGTGGGATGCAAAAAAGATAAAGGCGACATTTCCCCTGCTTGACAACACCAGCTACTCCCCGCCGCGTCGACCCGAGGATCCCGCGTTCGGGAAAAAAAACGATACACCCCTTGGCGGAGCGATTTACTATCCCGAGGGCGGCTATATTTCGGATCCGGTTCTATCCGTGCACAATGTACAGGTGGCGGCGGAGGCACATGACGCCGAATTTCAGTTCAACACCAGGGTGGTTGACATCTTAAAAGGAGAAACAGGCGTCGAAGGGGTGCTCTTAGAGGGCGGCAGGACAGTCAGGTCGTCAGTAGTGGTGAACGCCGCAGGTCCGCACTCCTTTGTAATCAATGACATGGCGGGAGTGACCGAGGGGATGAAGATCAAAACACGCGCCCTGAGGCACGAGGTAGTGCACCTGCCCGCCCCGGATGGTGTTGACTACGAATCCATCGGCTGCCCGAGTTCAGACAGCGATGTGGGGGCCTACTGGCGGCCGGAGGTGGGCAACCACATCCTTTCCGGCAGCGAAGACCCGGAATGCGACCCCCAGGAATGGATCGAGGACCCTGACGACTTCAACCGTGACCTGACCGAGCAGGCCAGGGCCCAGGCATATCGTCTTTCCCTCAGAATGCCGGATTTGAGAATCCCCAACCAGATCAAGGGGGTGGTGGATCTTTACGACGTCACGGACGACTGGATGCCCATATATGACAAGTCGGATCTTCAGGGCTTTTACATGGCCGTGGGCACCTCGGGCAACCAGTACAAAAATGCGCCGGTGGTGGGTAAGATGATGGCGGAGATCATCACCAGATGTCAGGCCGGGCACGACCACGACGCCGATCCACTCGTGTTCCACCTTGAACATCTTGACCGGGATGTCAATCTCAGGTTCTATTCCCGTTTGCGGGAGATCAATACCGAGAGCAGTTTTTCGGTTCTGGGATAACTACATTTAGGATTCAATAATTGATTTTTGAGTTAAGTTTCCGGCACGCCAGAGATAGAGCGCCAGAAGAGGGGATGGACCGGTTTTCATGGCATGGGTTACCCACGGGGCATGATAGATGGGCCGTCCAATTTCCCGAAAGGTCCAGTCCTGGTCTCCTTGAAGCCAGAGCGTCTGACCGGTCAAGGGGATATAGACTTCTTCAGCCTCGTGCCGGTGGCGCGGATACTCGATCTCAGGCCCCAGCATGAGCACCCCGCAAGCCACGCGCTTACTGGGGAGCGGGCCGCGCTGGCCGATGAACTCCGTCCAGCCGTATTTTTCCAGAAACCCGGCATTGAAATCCTCGGCTGAATAGGTTTGCCCCCAGGCAATTCGGTCCGCCATGGAGGCAAGCATGTTAACAATGCCTTCGGTCTTTTCGGAAGCAGTCCTGAATGCTTGATTCATGTAGGTAAGCACGGGAAGCGAGCACGGGGCAGTAGGGCGGAAGGTGACGTCTGCGGCTGGCCAGTCTGCAATATAGCTCTTCAGTCGCTCGTCATGGAGATCGTTCAGAAAAGCGTGAACCGCGTCAATAAATACGGTCAAGTCCTGATTAAAAGTTGTCACTTGACGGCGAGTACCGGGCAGGCGGCGTTCAGGATCACGTATTGGGCCGTGGATCCGGTCACCAGCTTGCCCACTTTCGACCGTCGGCGCACGCCGATGATAATTTGGCCGATATCATTCTCTTTTGCAAAACGGACCATATCTTCCCCGGGGGACTGGTAACTGACAGAGGTGTGAATCTCGCATTCAATACCGGCCGCCTTAAAAGGCTTTCTGACTTTTTCGAGCTGATTTTCGGTTTTGTCGATGTCTTCTTTTTTCAATGCGGCACCCTGTTCCAGGGAGGTCATCACATGGACTTCGGCGTTGAACGCCTGACCGTGCTGCAGGGCATGGTTCAGGGCGTTTTCCGAGGTTTTCGAGCGGTCGTAACCCACGAGTATTTTCATCCGTATCTCCTTACTATAAAAACCTGGTCCTCTGGGCCAGGTCAGAGCCATTAGGCTCTGCCGAGAAATTAACTTAAGTGATCTAAAGTTATAAGTGATCTAAAGTTGCTGAATCGCTTCGCTCTGTCCTTAATAAAAACAGATAGAATTCATTAACTTTAGTCACTTTAGCGCACTTTAGTCACTTCGTGTTGCGAAATAAACACTCCCTTTCAGGGAGGAACCAGTGCCGGGCCCTCTGGACCCAGGTATCTACATTTCGTATGTGAGCGACGCAGTCGCGTTTCATAAAATCGTGGAACACGATTTTATTGCCGGGCGTGGATGCGTTCCGAGTCATCCGGCACATGAATAACGGGTTCCACCTTTTTCAACTCTTCTAGAGGAATGTGGCATTTGATGACGTGTTTATCGGCCACGGCCTGTTCCGGCGGGATCTCATTATCGCAGACATCGCCAATTCTCCGGTGGCAGCGTGTGCAGAACGGACACCCCTTGGGCGGCTTCATGGCGCTGGGCAGATTGCCCTCCAGCACAATCTCCCTTTTGGTGACTTCAGGGTCGGCAATGGGAACTGCGGACAAAAGGGCTTCGGTATAGGGTTGGTAGGGAGGTGCGAAAATCTGATCCGTAGTGCCCCTTTCGAGTATGTGACCGAGATACATGACGACGATGCGATCCGACAGGTAGCGTACAACGCTCAAGTCATGGCTGATGAACAGCAGGGTGGTTTTGTGTTCGCGCTGGATCTCCATGAGCAGTTCCGTGACCGCCGCAGCCACGGAGACGTCCAGGGCCGACACCGGTTCATCCGCGATTACCATGCTCGGGTTGCCCGCAAATGCCCGGGCGATACCGATGCGTTGTTTCTGTCCGCCTGACAACTGTCGGGGTTTTCTGAAATAAAAATCCCTGGGCAATTTGACCGTATCCAGCAGTTTCATCACCCGGTCGAATATCTTTTTTTTGTCCGATTCTACACCAAACTTCTTGATAACCCGTGATATCTGACCACCAATGCTGTGGCTGGGATTCAAGGTGTCAAAGGGATTTTGAAAGACCATCTGAAGGGAGCTGATCTGCTTGGCGCTGCGGTCTCTAACGGCGATATCTGAAATATCCTTGCCCTTGTGGCGGACCTCGCCCTCTGTACCTTTTTCGAGTCCCATGAGCACTTTGGCAAAGGTTGATTTGCCGCAGCCCGATTCACCCACAATCGCGACTGTTTCACCTTCCCTGGCCGTAAAGTTCAGCTCCTCATTGGCCTTTACATAACGAATACGTTTGCCACTGACTAAAGCCTTTAAAGAGCTATCACGCACCTCGTAATATTTTTTCATGCCATCGACATTGAGAACCCGTTTACCCAGTTTGAGTACTTCCTTGGCTTCCTCAATGTCCGTCAGAAGATCGTGGTCGATTTCTTTGTAGCGCAGGCATCTCACGCGGTGGTCGGATGAGCCTCCCTCCACATGCTCCATCTTGAAATGGTCGACATCGCACACCCCGGATTTAAAATGATCGCAGCGCGGGTGGTAGTAACAGCCCTGGGGGCGTTCAAAGGGCAGGGGGAGCTGGCCGCGGATCGGTCTCAGCGGTGCGGCATTCTTGTCGGCCGTGGGCAGGGGGATGCAGGCAAAAAGGCCGTGGGTATAGGGGTGCTTGGGCCAGGTGAACAACGAGTTGATGGTGCCCTCTTCAACCACTTCACCGGAATACATGACAAACACCCGGTCACAGGTCTCTAAAATCAGCCCAAGATTGTGAGAGATGTATATCTGGGAGGTCCCGAATTTTTTGCTGATGTCGGCTACCAACTTCACGATACCGGCTTCCACAGTGACATCCAACGCGGTGGTGGGCTCATCCAGCAGCAAGAGTGACGGGTTGGACAGCAGCCCCATGGCGATAACCACACGTTGCTGCTGGCCGCCTGACAACTGGTGCGGGTAGGAATCCATGAGCCGTTCAGGATCAGGCAGCTTGACATCCCCCAGCATCTGTACGGCCCTCTCCCGGGCCTCTCCCTTGGAAATATTTTCGTGGGCCAGCGGCACTTCCATGAGTTGGGTGCTGATTTTTAGACTCGGGTTCAGAGAGGCAAAGGGTTCCTGGTAAATCATCGCGATTTCCGATCCTCGAATGCTGCGCAGCTCATCATCCGACAGTTGGGTCAAGTCGCGGCCTTTAAAGGTGATGCTGCCGCTTTTGATGCCGCCGTTGGCGCCCATGTGTTGCATGATGGCCATGGCCACGGTGGATTTGCCGCAGCCCGATTCACCCACGATGCCGATGGTTTCCCCGGGCTTGACCGTCAGAGAAAAATCCACCACTGCCGGGATTTCTCCCGCCCGGGTGTAGTAAGAGATGCAAAGATCTTTGCATACCAGAACCGGTGCCTGGTCTTGATTCATATGCTGCTTACCTCCTAGTCGCGCAATGAGATTTCACGCAGACCGTCCGCCAGAAGATTAAATCCCAGGATCAACGAAGATATGGCGATACAGGGAAAGAGCGTCATGTGCGGAAAGGCCATGGCCATCTGTCGGGTCTCATTGACCATCCCTCCCCAATCAGGGTCCGGAGGCGGCAGACCCAGGCCCAGGAATCCCAGAACCCCGATGGTAATGATGACGTAACCTAGACGCAGGCATGCATCCACAATCAGCGGGCCGCGCGCATTGGGCAGGATCTCAATCAGCATGACCCGCCAGTCTGACTCCCCTCTGGTCTGGGCCGCGGCAACATAATCGCGATTACGCAGGTCCAGAACGAGCCCGCGGACAATACGCATGATTCCCGGCGAGGATGCGAACGTAATGGCAATAATGATGTTAAATCCGGATGCGCCGATGGTGGCGATGATGATAATATAGAGCACCAGCACCGGAAACGAGAGAATAATGTCGGCAACCCGGGACAGAACATCGTCCACCCAGCCACCGCGATACCCGGCAGCCAGTCCCATGAGAATGCCCACGGTATAGGCGGAAAGGGTGGCCAGGGGCGCATAAATCAGCACCGTGCGCGAACCCCAGATAATACGTGACAGGATATCCCGCCCGATATGATCGGTACCGAGCCAGAATGTGCCGCCGGCCTTGATAGCTTCCGCTCCCGGCTTGGCAAAGGGCTGGATGGAGGAGTTGGGGTCAAAGGGCGCCAGCAAGGGCGCAAAAAGGGCCACCAGTACCCAGAATATTACCAGGAATGCTCCCACCATACCGACCCAACTCTCCCGCAACAGGGCAAAAGATTTCAGGCCGCGCCATAAAGCCGCGCCATATCCTGAAGTGGGCATTTCTGTTAAAGATGTGGTCATGAGAGTATAGCCTCCTTAGCTGAAACGGATGCGGGGATTGAGGAATGTGTAGCCGATATCCGCGATGGTCTGGGTCGTTACCGCTACGCAGACCGCCACCATGGCGCACGCTTCCAAAAGAGCAATGTCGTTGTTCAGGGAAGCCTCCAGAATCAAGGCGCCGAATCCTTTGTAGGCAAAGAAAAACTCGACGACAATTACGCCGGACAGCAGCCAGTTGATCTGGAGCATGATGACTGTGAAGGGGGCGATGAGCGCGTTGCGCAAAGCATGCTTCACAATCACCGATCTGTATGGCAGTCCTTTGAGAACGGCTGTTCTTATGTATTGGGAGGTCATCACTTCCGCCATGGACGCCCGGGTCATGCGGGCCACATAGCCAAAATCATATACGATGAGCACCATGGCCGGCATAATCAACTGTTTGAACTCGAATCCCCCCGACATGCTGCTGGTGCCCGGCAGCCATTTCAGACCGAAGACAAAGAGGGCTGAGAATATGACCGCACTGGCAAATTCCGGCACGGATGTTGTCAAAATGCCAAACACCGATATAGTCCTGTCGAGCTTAGACCCCTCCTTCATCCCTGACAGGACGCCTAATATCAATGACAACGGGATCATAATCGCAAAGGTCCAGAAACCCAAAATGGCGGTGTTCCACAATCGCGGGAGCATTACATCGGCCACCGGGCCTTTGAAACGGATGGACTCGCCGAGATCTCCGGTTGCGAAATTTCCCAGCCATTTGACATAGCGCAGCATCACAGGCTGGTTGTAGCCGTGCTGTTCCCGCCATAACTCCCTTTGTTCTTCATTGGAAAACTGCCCCAGCACCCGGATGGCCGGATCACCCGTAAGATCCGTTTCCAACAACATAAAAAGAATCAGCGATACGACAATCATGGTAAACACCATGAACCCGAAACGCTTCAGCACCAACATGACCATTTTGAGGCCTCCTGAGATCGGTTATAATTGGAAAGGATCTTGGGACGGGGAGCGCCGCAGCGCTCCCCTTTGCCAAACGCGATTGGATTTTTTATTATCCCAGAGAGACCTTGTGAAAGCGGTAGTAACGTGTCGGGTGCATTTCAAAGCCCTGGACATTGTCGCGTACGGCCGTGAATACAGCCCGGAAGAAGGGCTGGACCAAAACGGCATCGTCCTGCAGCATTTTCTCGACTTTTTCCATCTTGGCCCGGCGATCCTCGACATTCAATGTCGATTCCGCCTCGGTGAGGGCCTTGTCGAACTCGGGATTGGCATAGCTGGATTCATTCCAGGGCACACCGGTCCGGTAGGCAAGGCCGAGGACCATGACGGCCAGGGGCCGGTGGGTCCAGGATGTCAGGCTCAGGGGCGCCTTGGTCCACACATCCCAGTACTGTGCCTGAGGCATAACATTCATTTTGATGTTGATGCCGGCTGCGGCTGCATCTTCCTTGAGTACGGCAACGGAATCCTGCTCCCAGACACCTTCGGTGTTCCCGACGTTGCAGGCGACCTCGATGCCGTTGGGAAAGCCGGCTTCTTTAAGCAGTTTCTTGGCCTCTTTAATGTTCCTCTTGAGCGGAGGAAGCTTGAAGTATTCGGGGTGGATGGAGGCCACATGATGATGTTCGGCCACAATGCCCAGACCACGGTGAGCGATGTCCAGTTGTCTCCGGGCGTCACAGGTAAGTTGTACAGCTCTGCGCACGCGGACGTCGGTGAATGGTTTCTCGGTGACCTTCATGCGGATAACACCGGTCTGGGTCGAGGGTATTTCCACCACCTTGATCCCGGGTATGTTCTTGGCCGCTTCCAGGGTGGTCAGGTCGAGGTTGTAGATGCCGTCCACCTGTTTCGAGGCAATGGCAGCCAGGTAAGCACCGGCATCTTCGCCCAGGTCGATGAAACGGATTTCGTCCAGATAGACATCGCCGCCCCAATAGGGGGCATTGCGTTTTTTAAGGACAGCCAGTTCACCGACCCTGAATTCGGTAAGGGTGTAAGGACCGGTTCCCACGGGATTTTTAGAGAGGTCCCCGCCATCTTTTTCAAAATCACGGTGCACAATAGCTGTAGGATAGTTGTAAAGATTTTCAGGTATGGAAAGCACCGGCGAATTCAGATTGAGCCTGACCGTGTGATTGTCCACCTTCTGCACGGCATTCTTGGACATGCGCTTGATGGCATTGCCCTTGTCGTCTTTCTCGCCGGTTTCTTCAAGCATGGCGTTGAACAATCCTAAGTTGGATGACCCGGTCTTGGGGTCGAGCCAGCGGGTAAAGTTGAACACCACATCGTCGGCAATGAAGTCATCGCCGTTGGACCACTTGACACCTTTGCGCAGGTGAAACGTCCAGGTTTTGAGGTCATCGGAAGCCTTCCAGCTTTCCGCAAGAGCAGGCCGCGTGATGTTGTCCGGACCGGTTTCCACCAGGTATTCGGTGATATGCCGGGACACGATGGACTTCTGGGTCCAGGAGTAGGTGGCCGGGTCGGCCATTTCCTGTACCTGCATGCCGAATTTGATAACACCGCCTTTTTTTGAGGCAGCGTGCGCGGACGATACAAAGTTGGGCAGGCCTGCCATGCTGTAGGCCGTTGCGGCGGACACACCCAGCAGGGTGACCGTGCGCAGAAATTCGCGTCGGGAGCATTTACCCTCGGCAAGTGATTTTTTCATTTCCTCAACACCGGGGTGTATTCTTTTTTCTGTCATGATAGATCCTCCTTCCTGAAATGGTTTGGTGGTTAGAATATCAAAAGTACGACAATCAATATGCTAATACCTTGATTGTGCTGCGTTGGCGACAACAATTGATTATATTTAAAAAATGGGGTTAAGATATGTATACCCATCATTAAACAGGAGGATTGTACAATGTAAATTTATGACTCTCCAACCTACGGAAAAATTTAGAAAAAAAAAAGAGAGATGTCAACCCGTAATTATTTTTACCGTTTGTTGACAACTGCTAAACCCGCCAACCGATTGAGAGACCACCAAATCAATATAAATACAATAAAGCAAAATGTAGCCACACATAACCCGAGGTTGACAAAAATGATTCAAATATATATATTTTCAGTTGAAAATATTTGAAATGAAAATATTTTTATTCCTGCGATCCGAGATTTTATTTCCCACCGTATCCGCCCCCAGGTAAATGCCGGGAATGAGTGACACAGCCGATCAAGGAAAAGTGCCATGCATGAACAAAAGATCATGGGACAGATATCAGACAGCATCATAAAAGGCCGCGCTGAAACCTTCTTTGGACAGCCTGTATCGCGTAAAACAGGCCAGGCTGGTGTTCCGGAGTTGATCAGGCTATCCATTCAGAAGAAAATGCCACCGCCCATGGTAGCCAAAGAGGCGTTTGACAAGGCCATGGACGAATCCGTCAAGAAATTTGAAAAGGGCGAATACAATGTGCCCGAACTAATTTCCCGTTCCAAGTATACGGCCCTATCTAGAGGGCTTTTGGCAAAGCATACACAATCGTCAGATGTTTTGAATAAAGGCAAAATCATCTTGGCAACTGTTGAAGGCGAGCATCATCGGCATGGCATCGATATCGTAGCCTGCCTCTCGAGAGGTTTCGGCCTGCATACGATTGATTTAGGCTTCAGCGTGCCGGTCGATGAAATTGTACGCTCGGTGAAATATCATGAGCCTGAATACCTGGGGATATCGGCGTCGATACTGGCTACGATCCCAACGATCAAGCGGTTGAGTAGCAACCTTTCCAAAGCGGGTTGCCGTGGCGATATAAAAATGATTGTTGGGGGGTATGTGGCCCAGGCAGCGTCACCTGGAGCGATCGGTGTGGATGAGGGTTGCCATAACATGACCAAGACCATCCGGCTTTTTAAAGATATAACCGCTTGACCTAAAAAATGTCGATTCAAATGGCCTGCTCGCTAGCCTCCCGTTTTTCGGCAGCCTCCAAAATGGCGTTTATCTTCGGCATGATACCGTCGGGAACCGGCAAAGATTCATGATTTTCCAATATCGTGTGCAAGCGACGCGTGATCCGGTTGTACATGGTCATGGAATCGTTATCCCGCCAAATATCCCAGGGGTCGCGATCCATGAGATCTAGCACGGTAATTTCCTTTCTGCAGCGCCTGGCGGTTTCATCCGAGGAAATAAATTCCCCACTGGGCCCCACCTCGTCAATCAAGTCGAGCATCAGCGTTTCGTCCGTAATCTCAATTCCACGCATGATGCGTTTGGTCATGGCAATGATTTCATCACTCATGACAAGCATTTCCAGGGACCCGATGTCGGCACAGTCCAAAAAGCCGATGTCATGCACCAGGTTGGCGCCGCTCAGGCTCGAGAGAAGAATTTGGGTCGTGCTTTCAATGGCGGCCTGCATATCGGTCAGTTTGGAATCAGAGGCGCCTGCGGTTCCCATGAACGGGAGGTTCAAATATTTAAATATTTCACAGATAGCGGCACTGTAAAGGCTCATTTCCGGTGTGCCGTAGGTGGGCCGCGTGGACTTTAGATCCATGGCCGTGGGAACGCCGCCAACACACACCGGCGCACCTCGTTTTTTTAACTGCAGGATAGCCAGTCCGGCCAGGGTGTTGGCCAGTTGGAGAACGAGCAGCCCCGCGCCGGTCACCGGGGCGTTCAGTCCGGCAATGCCGCCACCCGCATAGACAACCGGTATCCCCCGCTCCACCGCCCACAGGCAGTTTTTAAGGTCATCTTCCGTATGGATCAAGGGCGCCTGCCAGGTGGAGAAAAAGGCAAACAACGGTCGGCGCTTGAATTCCTTTTCGCTTCCGCTGAAGCACAGCGCGATTCTATAAATATCCTCCAGATGGCTCAGCTTGAATGCCCAGGGTAGAATGGGCTTGCCCGTATTGGTAATCATTTCGGCGAACTCATATACAGAGGCCAAAGCGGGGGTAACATCGTCGATCAACCCCAGTGACATAACGAAATCGATGTGTTCCAGGGCGTCACATACACGGGCGGTGATGCCGGGATCCTTTCGTCCTGGCTTGCGCCTTTTTCCGGTAAAAGGATCCATGATGTAGGTACAGGTCGGGCCGGGCCCGAAATAGACATGATTGGGCGTGATCTGCATACGCATTTTTGGATCACGTCCGTAAATGGTAAAGGATCGAGGGTTTGTGGCGATGGCGTCCTGGACGATGTGCGATGGTATGCGCACCCGGGACCCCTCAACGTCGGCACCGGATGTTTCCAGTAGGTCGCGGGCTTCTTGGTTGCTGATCTCTACGCCGGTTCGCTGCAGACAATCAAGCGCGGCTTGAAAGACTCTGTTGACTTCTCCACGGGAAAGAATTCTGAATTGGGGCGATTCAAAGGTGCTGTATAGCGTATCCTTCATGGTTGTGCCCTCCTAAAGCATCTTCAGTATCTTATATTTCATTGCAAAGAAACAAAAAAAGAGATAGGGGTGCTAATTTTGAAAGGGTCTGAAAATTCCTTTCAACGGCTTGAAGAGTGATGCTCCGTGGAGTATTCAAATGTGTAAATTCGGAAAAATCATCACTGTCGATTTGTCTTCAGAAAAGATCGATGTCTCGGAAATGTCCGAGGCCGCGGTCCGAAAAAACCTGGGCGGTCTGGGATGCAATGTGGATACCCTGTATCACCACGCTGATTTGCATATCGACCCCTTTGATCCCGATAATCTGCTGGTGATCAGCCGCGGATTGCTCACCGGGACGGTGGCCCCCTCTTCGGCGCGTGTTCACATCAATACGCTTTCACCACAGTCCGGGTTGATCGGCAGCTCCAATGTAGGCGGATTTCTCGGCTTCAGGATGTACTCTTTGGATATTTTCAGCATCATTATCAAAGGGAAACCCACAAAATGGGCATACTCGGGGCCCGTAATTACCAGGACCACCAGCTTGACAACGTGGAAAGAATCGATGGTCACCATCTGGCCCGTTTCGTTAAAAAGAAGAGCAGATGCCATCGCTGCCCGATCAGCTGCAAGGCTGAAATAGAGTTGTCGGGGAAGCAACACCAGGGCTTCAAAGGCGGACGGCCCGAATACGAAACCGTCATCGATCTGGGGGCCTTGTGCGGTTTGACAGACCCCGAGGCACTTTTGTATCTCAGCAACCTCTGCAACATCATGGGCCTGGACACCATTTCCACCGGCAGCGTGATCGCCTTTGCCATGGAACTGTTTCAAAGGGGTATTCTGACCCTCGAGGATACCAACGGCATCGAGCTCACCTGGGGGAATGCACAGGCCATGGAGGCGCTGATCAGGCAGATCGCCCATAAGGAAGGTGTGGGTCGGATCCTGGCCTTGGGCGTCAGGTGGGCCGCTGACATCATCGGCCAAGGGGCTTCAAAATACGCGTACCATGTCAAAGGGGTGGAGCTCTACGGCGGCGACCCCCGGGGGATGATGGGCATGGCGCTGGCCTATGCGGTGTCCATGCGGGGAGGGGACTTTACCAGTGTTTACCCGGTACCGGAATTAAGGTATTCCCCCCAGCAGGCTGAAAAGGAGTTCGGCACCCGGGAGGCGGTCGACTCGGGCGCCACTGCCGGCAAAGGGGCTCTGGTCAAAAAATGCATGATCGTGAGCACGGTTATCGATTCCCTGGGGATATGCAAGGTGCCATCCCTTTCCATTATCGGTGATTTCAGCCTGGAAATGGAATCAAGACTGGTTGAGGCGGTAACCGGACTGGATATCTCACCCAAGGACCTGTTTGCCGCAGGTGAGCGCATCGTACACATGGAAAAAATCATCAACATCCGTCAAGGCAGCAGCCCGGAAGATGACAGTTTGCCAGATTATTTTCTGAACACTTCCTTTGAAAAGGGGCCGATCGAGGGGCGCAAGGTGAATCTGGCGCCCATGGTGGCTGACTTTTATGCGAACATGGGGTGGGATGAA
>JBDLJD010000035.1:0-32152 GCA_039714495.1 Thermodesulfobacteriota bacterium | reverse complement strand
CTGCCGTCGTCGCTGATTTGTATGCTTGTTACATCGCTCCGTTTATAAATTGACTTCCTCCTGGTTAACGGCTAGAATTGCAGCACTTATAGCGTTTGGCAAAATAACGTTCCGAAACTAAAATTGCCCTGGTACATCTCTTACATCTGATGACGACAAAGAGATGCCACTCCAAACGCTATGCGCAAATTGCACGGCTGTTACGTTTTGCATATTTGAACATTTGGATTTGGTATTTGTTTAGAGTTTGGTGAATTAGAATTTAGTATTTTTTACATCCAACCCGGTGAATCCGGAACCAAGATCCTATGCAAACATGATGCGATTTCAATAAATAGGTACTAAGTATCGGAACATATTTATGACAACCGGTATAGTCATATGAGCTCATTCACACAAGAAACAAATTTAACAGGCGCTTATTAATATGAAACACAATAGGCTCCATCCTCTGGTAACCGCGGTTGCAGGCACCATTGACCGCGAAAAGATGCTCCAACAGGGCGACCGGGTTCTCGTGGGCGTCTCCGGCGGCGCCGATTCCGTGGTCCTTCTGCACATTCTCCACCAACTTGCCGCCGGGATGGGCTTACACTTAGGGGTTGCCCACCTGAATCATGCTTTGAGGGGAAAAGAAGCGGACCGCGATGCGGCCTTTGTTGGAACCGTTGCACGGCAACTGGGCCTGCCCTGCTCCAGTGCCAGACAGGATGTGGCAATGCAGCGGCAAAAGCAAGGCGGCAGCCTGGAGGAGGCCGGCCGGCGTGCCCGCTACCGTTTTTATGCACAAACGGCCAAGACGGAAGGGTTCGCTAAAATCGCCCTCGGCCATCACGCCGATGACAATGCCGAGCTGGTATTGATGAACATACTGCGGGGGTCCGGCCCGGGCGGCATGGCCGGCATCCCGCCCACCCGGGAACCCGGCATCGTCCGGCCGCTCATCCATACCAAGCGTCATGAAATCCTGGCCTATATAAAGGATAACAAGCTCTCCTATGTTGAAGATGCCTCCAACCAGGACACGCGCTTCTTAAGGAACAGGGTAAGGCATGAGCTGATTCCCGCCTTGCGGGAAGCCTCCCATCCCGGGGTGACGGACGCCCTTGTCAGAATGGCGTCCATTTCAAGGATTGAAGAGGAATGGCTGGGTCAACTGACCGATCGTATGCTGGCGTCAGCTGTTTTGGAAAGGCAGGAGCAGCGCCTGACCCTTTCCACGGCGTATCTTACCGGGCTGCATACAGCAGCTGCCAGGCGGGTCGTACGCGGCGCCCTGAAGATACTCAAAAATAACGTGTACGGCATCGCTTTGCCCCATATCGATGCCATCATCGAACTCATAGAAAGGGGGCCCGAGCAAGGGGAACTCCACCTCCCCGGGCAGCTGCGGGTCAGGCGCAAGGGGCTGCGCCTTTTTCTGACCAAGGAAGACAATCCGCTGAGAGGCCCGACCGGCAACCGGGAAACCGCGCAGCACCCCTCCTTTCATTACGAAGTCCCCAGGCCCGCGCCCGGGGTTGTATCCATCATCGTAAAGGAAACCGGGCAAAAACTGGTATTTTCCATCGTGCAGCCCGAAGACCTGCCGGCCCATGAGATGGGTGGACAAAATGCCGCGTTCTTTGATATGGATAAACTTGATTTTCCCTTGATGCTGAGGAGTTACCAAACCGGCGACCGGTTTATTCCGCTGGGGATGCAAGGATCCCAGAAGGTGAAAAAATTCTATATCAATGAAAAAATTGCGCGTGCCCAACGAAAGTCTTGCCCCATCCTGTTGACCCGGGGCCTGATTGTATGGATTGTCGGGCATCGGCTGGATGACCGTTTTAAAATCGGGCCGACAACCCGTAATGTCCTTAAAGCGGAACTTTTGCTTGCCTGAGGGCCAAAAGTGATTAACTTTGTCCTAAATTTAACCAAAGAAACCGTTTGGAAAGAGGAGGGTGCATCTGTTGAATCCGTTTTATAAAAATCTGGCTTTATGGCTCGTCATAACCTTGATGATGATCATGCTTTACAATCTCTTCAATCAGCAGAACCAACCAGAAGCTAGTGTTAGCTACACCGATTTTCTGGCCATGGTGGAGGAGGAGCGCGTCGCCGAGGTTGTAATCCAGGGCCAGGAGCTGTTTGCCACCGACACGAACCGGAACCGATTCAAGATTTACGCTCCTCAGGATCCGGAACTCATCAATTTCCTCAGAAACAAAGGGGTTGTCATCAATGCCAAACCGCCGGCAGAATCCCCTTGGTATATGTCCGTTCTCATATCGTGGTTCCCCATGATCCTGTTGATCGGCGTATGGATTTTCTTCATGCGCCAGATGCAGTCAGGCGGAGGCAAGGCCATGTCCTTCGGTAAAAGCCGTGCCCGCCTGCTCTCGGACCAATCGGAGAAAGTTACCTTCCAGGACGTGGCCGGCATCGACGAAGCCAAGGAGGAACTGGGGGAAATTGTCGAATTCCTGAGAGAACCTAAAAAATTTACCCGCCTGGGCGGACGCATTCCCAAAGGGGTTTTGCTGATGGGGTCCCCGGGGACGGGCAAGACATTGCTTGCCCGGGCCATTGCCGGTGAGGCCGGGGTTCCTTTTTTCAGCATCAGTGGATCTGATTTTGTGGAAATGTTTGTGGGCGTGGGTGCATCCCGTGTCCGGGACCTCTTTGTCCAGGGCAAGAAAAATGCCCCCTGCATCATCTTTATCGATGAGATTGACGCTGTCGGCCGGCACAGGGGCGCGGGCCTGGGCGGCGGCCACGATGAAAGGGAACAGACCCTCAACCAGCTGCTGGTGGAGATGGACGGCTTCGAATCCAATGAGGGGGTCATCCTGATTTCCGCCACCAACCGCCCGGACGTTCTGGATCCTGCACTCTTGCGTCCCGGTCGCTTTGACCGCCAGGTAGTCGTTCCCCTGCCGGACATCAAGGGCCGGCAGAAAATCCTTGAAGTCCACATGAAAAAAACCCCCATTGCACCGGATGTCAACGTCGTTGTTTTGGCCAAGGGCACCCCGGGGTTTTCAGGAGCGGATCTGGAAAACCTGGTAAACGAGGCCGCTCTGCTTGGCGCCAAGCGCGACAAAGAAAAAATCGACATGTCGGATTTTGAAGACTCCAAGGACAAAGTTTACATGGGACTGGAAAGGAAGTCCAAGGTCATCAAGGAGGAGGACCGTAAAACAACCGCCTATCATGAAGGCGGCCATGCCCTGGTGGCCCGTTTTCTCCCCCACACGGATGCCGTCAACAAAATCACCATCATTCCCAGGGGCCGAGCGGCCGGCGTGACCTGGTTCCTCCCGGAAGAACGGGATTTCAAATATAAAGACCAGCTGCAGAGTGAGCTCTCCGTGGCTTTTGGAGGACGCGTGGCCGAGGAGATTGTTTTCGATCGGATCAGTACCGGCGCCTCCAACGACATCAAACAGGCCACCGATCTTGCCCAGAAAATGGTCCGGGCATGGGGGATGAGCGACGTGCTGGGGCCGCTCTCCTACTCCAAGGATGAAGAGCAGATCTTTCTCGGTCGTGAAATTGCCCAACACCGGGATTACTCCGAGGCCACGGCACAAAAAATCGACGACGAGATCAACCGGTTGATCAATGATGCCTACCAGAATGCCAAAACCGTGCTCAAAAAAAACATCGACGTTCTACACCGTCTGGCGGAGCTTTTGCTCGAAAAAGAGACCGTGTTGGGGAAAGAACTCGATGATCTGATCCACGCGCTGCGGCCCGGCATCGAACTGCCTTCCAACCCCGTCGGCGAAAATGAAGAGAATGAAGAAAACCCCAGCGGGGAAACCGATAATCAGGAAAGTGATTCTCAGGCGGAAGCATGAAGGCATACGTCCTGGATTGGGGAACACACCGTCTGGAGCTGGGGCGACGGACCCAGGTCATGGGCATCCTCAATGTGACACCCGACTCTTTTTCAGACGGGGGAAAGTATTACCAAGTTGAAGAAGCCGTAGCCCGCGGCGTGGAAATGGTTGCAGCGGGTGCGGACATCATCGATATCGGCGGGGAGTCCACAAGGCCCTTTTCGGAAGCCATATCGCCGGAAGCGGAAATGCGGCGCGTCGTTCCGGTGATCGAAAAACTGGCCCGGCAGATCACCGTCCCCATATCCATCGACACCACCAAAGCTGCGGTTGCCGACGAGGCCATAAAAGCGGGCGCCTCCATTATCAACGATATCGGGGCGCTCAGAATGGATCCGGCCCTTGCCGACGTTGCCGCACAGCACGAAGTACCCCTGATCCTGATGCACATGCAGGGGACACCCCGCAACATGCAGGTCAACCCCCATTACGAAGATCTCCTGGGGGAAATAGCATCTTTTCTGGAGAAAGCCGTACAAACCGCCAAAAAGCACGGCAATCCGAGATCCCGAATCATCATTGACCCCGGCATTGGATTCGGCAAAAACATGCACCACAATCTTAAGATAATCAGCCATCTCGATTATCTCGAAAAAATGGACCTGCCGGTTCTCATCGGACCATCCCGGAAGGCGTTTATCCGCAACATCCTTAAAACCGACGCCGAACTGGCCCCCTCTGATCCACTTGTGGAAACCGGCACACAAGCAACCCTTGCTGTAGCCATCATGAATGGCGCCCATATCGTAAGGGTCCATGATGTCGCCAGTACGTGCGCCACTGTCAAACTCGCGGACGCCTTGAAACAGGCCGCCAATGGCAATGAAAAAGCATAAGCTTCCTTCCACAGCGCTGTCGTCCGCCCTGGCCCTGCTGCTCGGGTTTGGGATGATGTGCGTCCACTTCCAGGCAAAGGCGGCCCAGGACAGCATCGAAGTCAGCATCAAGATCCCCGTAATCGGGGTCAACATCACCCCCGGCCTGATCATGACCGGTCCATCTGTTCAGGGCATCGAAATCCAGGTGGCAGGATCGGCCGAACGGATGCAGGCCCTTCAGGATACCCGGTTGAAATACGAACTGGACCTGTCCGGACTGGGCAACGGCATTCACACCATTCCCATAACAAGGGAACAGATAACCCTCCCTGAAGGACTATCCACTGTCAAACTGAACACACAGACCATCACCATACGAATTGACACGGAAATAAAAAAGGAACTACCCGTCAACGTATTCGTTGAGGGAGATGCCGCCCCGGGCTTCCATGTTACCGGGGCTTCGGCCTCGCCAAATAAAGCCTTGTTGAGCGGCCCGCAGTACATTCTGGACGATATCGAGCATATCACCACCAACCCCATCGACATTGCCGGTGCATCCGAATCGTTTAAAAAGGAAATCACCCTGAACCTTGCTGAGAGTGTCACCGTCCTCTTTCCGGCGGATCCGATTATCACACAAATCGATATTGCGGAAAAAACGATTGTCCGCACACTCAAGGATTTGAAGCTAACCGGGCGCAACATCAAGCTGCCCAATAGTATCACGCCGCCGGCCATCTCCCTGGACGTGAAAGGGCCGGCCAATATCGTGAATACGCTGGAAACCAATGAAGCCTTCACGGTATTTCTGGATCTCAAGGGGTTGAAACCCGGAGTCTATGTGCGGCGGGCCACCATTGTTCTACCTGTACCCACCATGCTTGTGGGGGTCAGTCCGGAGATCTTCACCGTAACCATTAAGGGAAAGTAGATACCCGGGCCCAGAGGACCCGGCACTGATTTGACCCTGGAAGGGTCTAGGGTTTTAGCCAGATATGAAATTCTAAATCCCAATATCCAAATTCGAAACAATACCAAAATTCGAATTCTCAAATGGACCAAAACAGCCATCAGCTGCATGCTTCAAGCCTTTATTGGGTCATTTGAATTTTGTTCTTTTGACATTATTTAGGATTTTGATATTAGTGCTTGGAATTTTCTCCGCCAATTTTGGCAAAGCCTACTGGCTCTGACCTGGCCCAAAGGACCAGGTTTTCCATGTAAGAATAAAGGCGGGTTGCGGGTTGCTGCGGGTTTCGGGCTTCAAAAAAAATGAACATCGAACATCCAATAATCAATATCCAATTTTCAACGTCCAATCAAAAACCTCCATCACGAAATCACGAAAGAATGAAAACACGAAAACATTTCTGAACATTTCGTGCTTTTTGGATTTCGTGTTTTCGTGATTCAATTTTTTAGGTCTCTGTCCTCTGCCCGTCCTGTCTTCCGTCCTCCGCCCTCTGTCTTGGTCAGGTCCTGATCAAAAGTTACCACTTTAGATGTTGCATTTCATTGTCTTAATACTTGATTATTGGATATTGAATATTGGTTATTGGATATTTAAAAAGAAAAAAGACGAATGTCCAATATCCAATAACGAATAACCAATTTCCAAGTGTCCTCTGGGATCTCTCCCTACTGCCTACTCCTTACTCCCTACTGCCTACTCCTTACTCCCTACCCCATACTCCCTACTGGCCTACCGACCACCGGCAATTACGTCATGCCCATGGATGCTTCGAGGTCTTTGATTTTGGCCTGGAGGCTTTTGCGTTCTTCTTCGGAGATATCTTCGGCGTGCAGGCGCCGCTGGAGTCCCAGAAGCACCATCTCTTCGCGGTATTCGTTGCAGGTATAAGGGCTATTGGATGACAACTTGCTGGTTCTCCTCTACTTCAACGCTGCTTTGTGGTCATTGAAGGCTTTCTTTGTAGATCCGGTAAAACATGTCGTAGTCGGTAAGTCCTTTGGACAATATCTTGTCCACTTCGGCGGCATTCTCTTTGTTGATGATCAGGTTGACGCTCTTGTTGAAAGCCATCATGTTGTCCATGGTGCGAAACCGTTCGCTGACCATGGCCACAAACATGTTTCTGCGTGTGTCCATGGAGAGTCTTTCCAGATAAATCAAGACACCGTTGGTATCGGGATCCTCCGATCCGAAGAGCTCGTTAACCACTAATACGTCATAGTTCTGGTAGCGTATTTTCTTGAGCGCATCCCGAGGGTCCTGGGCCGTCGTGACATGATATTCCATGAGGGTCAGGACATCGGTCACGCTTTTCCTGATTACCGGATCGGTTTCGCATATCAGCGCAATTTTTCCTTCCTCTTCGATAAATTGGAACGGCCTTGCTTCCTCCGACGCCTCCTCATCCTCAAAGGAATCCTCATCGAAGCCGAGATCGCCGAGATCGCCGAGATCGCCGAGATCCCCGGCATTCTCGTCCGAAACCTCCGGCTGGTTTTCACTGTCCGGTGAAATGGTTATTTTCCCCTTGCATTTGGGGCAGGCAAAGGATGCTGTCTTGCCAGCAGGTATTTTCTCATCGGGAATCTTCAGCTTACTCTGGCAGCTGTCGCAGATGATCTCCATGATGTTTTCAACTCCTTGCTAGTTAAGCGCCTGCGTTGGTTGAACATCCACCGCGGGGAGCTATATGGTTTTGTCATAATTCCGATCCATGTGCAGGGATTCGATATCCGTGGTCGCCTCGCCTCTGGCGTGTTTGACCGAGTCGATGCCTCGGCCGGCCACGCCCTTTCTGGACGCGTAAGCCAGGGCGTTCTCCTGAGTGATGAGCCCCTGCTCATACAACCCCACCAGATAGTCATCGAAGGTAGTCATCCCGACATGTTGGCCGGCCTGCATGATTTCGTAGAAGGTCTTACCTTCGGCTTCACCCTGCAGAATGGCATCCTGCACGCGCAGGTTCGAGGCCATGATTTCAAATGCGGCAATCCGTCCGCCACCGACTTTTGGAATAAGGCGCTGCGAAACCACCCAGCGCACCGTTTCCGCCAGGCGTATGCGGATCTGCTTTTCCTCTTCAATATTGAACATACCGAGGATACGATTGATGGTCTGTCCCGCGTCTACTGTGTGAAGGGTGGTCAGTACCAGATGGCCTGTTTCGGCTGCGCTCAGCCCTATCTCCACGGTTTCCCGGTCACGCATCTCGCCCACCAGAATCACCTTGGGGGCCTGCCTGAGGGCGGCTCTCAAACCGTTGGCAAAAGTGTCGAAATCGGTACCCAATTCCCTCTGGTTAAAGGTGGATTTTTTATGGGGGTGCTGGTACTCGATAGGGTCTTCCAGAGTGACCACATGCACGGATTTCTTTTCGTTGATCTCTTCCAGCACAGCCGCAAGGGAAGTTGATTTACCGGAACCGGTGGCCCCGGTTACGAACACGATGCCGTTCATCTCCTTGGAGACATCGTAAAACGATTCCGGCAGCTTCATTTCCTTGATGGTGGGAACCTTGGATTCGAGCTGCCGCAGAACAATGGAGTAATGCCCCTGCTGGGAAAAGATATTGACCCTGAACCGGGCCTTGCCCGGCAGGCTGTAGGACAGGTCGCAGGACCCCTGGTTGACCAGAGCATCCGTCAACCGCCGGTCGCGGTTGACCAGGTTCATGGCAAACATCTCAGTTTGAAATGGGGTGAGCTCTTTGATGGTCGGTTTGATATCCACCGAGACCAGCTGACCTGAGCTCTCCACCTGGAAGGGTTTGCCGACCGTCAGATTCAAATCCGACACATTGGTGTTTGAATCCAGCATACGTGTCAGAATATGGTCGATTTCCTGTTTTCTCACAGATCCACCTCCCTCACCGGATAATGCGGTGCGTCATCAAAAGGGTTAGGCTTCCGTAAAATCAGTAGGCGGCTCCCTTAAAAGGGGCCTGAATTGAGACTTGTCATTGGACTTTAGATACGCATCATCAGGGCTGATCCACCCCTTGTTGTAAAGGTCCATGATGGCTTCATCCAAAAGCTGCATGCCGTATTTTTTTCCGGTTTGCATCGCAGAATTGAGCTGATGGGTCTTGGATTCCCGAATAAGGTTCCTAACGGCAGGGGTTGCTATTAATATTTCAAGTGCCGGGCATCTCCCTTTGCGATCGACTCTTTTGAACAGAACCTGGGCAATAATGGCACGGATACCATCCGAGAGGGTAGACCTGATCTGTGCCTGTTCATTGGAGGGAAACACTTCGACGATCCTGTCAACCGTCTTGGGTGCACTTGTGGTATGCAGGGTCGAGAAAACCAGATGGCCGGTTGATGCCGCTTCTATGGCCAGGGAAATGGTTTCAAGATCACGCATTTCACCCACCAGGATAATGTCCGGATCTTCACGCAAGGCGCCCCTAAGAGCCGCGGTAAAGGTTTTGGTGTGAATGCCCACCTCCCTGTGGTTGACAATGCAGGACCGGCTTTTGTGCACGAATTCAATGGGGTCTTCGATGGTAATGATATGATCGTTGCGGGTCCGGTTGGCCTTGTCGATGATGGCGGCCAGGGTGGTCGATTTACCGCTGCCCGTGGGCCCGGTCACAACGCACAGCCCCCTGGGAAGACCCGAAAGCTTGGAAATGACCGGCGGCAGCCCCAGCTGCTCCGCCGTCATGATGGTGCTGGGAATTTCCCTGAAAACAGCCCCCACACCGTTTTTCTGCATGAAAAAATTCGAACGGTATCGCGCCAACCCCGGGATCTCGTAACCAAAGTCCACATCGCCGGTTTCTTCGAAAACTTTTACTTTTTCCTCCGGTGTGACCTCGTACAACATGGCCCTGAGGTCATCATTGGTGAGGTCTTTGTACTTTATCCTCTCAATGTCTCCCCTCACCCTCAAGGCAGGCGGCTGGCCGGCCATGAGATGAAGGTCCGACGCTCCCTGCTCATGCATCAATTTAAAAAAAGCATCAATTTTGGCCATCTCTGCTCCCAACCCGGACTTGCCGGAAACGAAGTGATCGTATAAAAGGCTATATCATCGAAAGCGCCATCTGATTGAGGCTGTTCACCACGAATGTTCTGAGAAATATGATGACGGCAAAGACCACGATCGGTGAAACATCCATACCGCCAAAATTGACGGGAATTCTCGTTCGTATCTGATAGAGCACCGGTTCGGTGATATTATGAATAAAACGGACAATCGGATTGAAAGGGTCCGGGTTCACCCATGAAAGCACCGCCCTGGCAATCACGACCCACATGTAGGCCAGAAGGATGATATCCAAAACCCTGGCCACCGCCATTATAAAATATCCAATGATATACATTAAAAGGAACCACTCTCAAGGCAAAGCCGCCGCCCATGGTCTCACTATGGGGCCGCTTGCTTAAGCATTATCGAATTTCATGCAAAATTCATGTGTTAACTGTTTCTAATAAATGGGAAATAAAGTATATTTTCGCAAATAAGTCAAGCTAATTCACCATGTCTGATTTTACTTGATATATGGAACCATACCCTTTAAAGTACCTTGCTGTTTTGAAATTAGCGCGTTGTTATAGCGTTCGGCAAAATTACGTTCCGAAACTAAATTTGCCATGGCCCATCTTTTTACATCTGATGGCCACAATGTAATTCTACTCCAAACGCTATTCTAATTGCTTTTAGACTTCAGCCTGTTAGCTATGATGAAAACATTTGGGGTCAACTGCCTATTATTTCTTTAAATGCAGCTCGATTTGCTGCAGATATAAGATTTTCCGTGGAAAATCTGTTGAATAGCGGTTGTCATGTTCCAGACAATTTGGCTACGTCAATAAAAATATTTCTTATGTTAAACATAATTTGTATTGGAACATAGTTATGACAACCGGTATACATGGTTTCAACGGGCACAAAAGATTGGAGAAGAAAAAATGCTGCAGAACAAAAAGATCTGCTTTATAGGCGTCGGCAACATGGGGGAAGCTCTGGTCAGCGGACTGGTTTGCGCCAAAGCCACCGCACCGCAAAACATCATCTGCACCGATATCAGCAAACCGAAACTGGAGACCATTGCCGAGAAATATCAGGTTCGGACAACCACCAACAATGTCGAGGCCATCGGCGCTTCCGATATCGTCATCTATGCTGTGAAGCCCCAGATCCTTGCCGCGGTTCTCAAGGAAACCGCCGACAGCCTGGATAGGACAAAACTTATCATATCCATAGCCGCAGGTGTGCCCATGGCGGTCATCGAATCCTGTCTAAAAAAAGACCTGCGTCTGGTGCGCGTCATGCCGAACATTGCCGCTTTCGTGAAAGAAAGCGCCACAGCCATCGCATCCGGCAAACATGCCGACAAGGGCGACATAGAGCTTGCCAAGGCCATATTCGATTCCGTGGGCAACAGCGTTTTCATCGAAGAAAATATTTTGATGGATGCCATCACCGGCTTGAGCGGCAGCGGCCCGGCCTATATATTCCTGATTGTCGATGCCCTCGCGGATGCCGGGGTAAAAATGGGTCTCTCCCGCGACGATGCACTTTTTCTGTCATCCCAGACGGTCATGGGTGCGGCCAAGCTGCTGTTGGAGACCAAAGAGCACCCGGGCCAGCTGAAAGACAGGGTCACCTCACCCGGCGGCACGGCCATTGCCGGCATTCATACACTGGAAAAGGGGGGACTGCGCACCACCCTGATCAACGCCGTGGAAGCCGCCACCGCCCGCTCCAAGGAGCTGGGGGACGCCATGATCAAAAACTTTACCGAGAACAACAATCACTATTAGTAATTGGAATAAACCGCTTCAAAGGCGAAGCCGGTTGACATCAGGGCAATCATATTTATTTTAAGGCCTGACATGGGTCAAGGATTTCATCCGACCCTTTTACATAAGATCCCAAAGACCTGGCCCACAGGACCAGGTCTTTGTTTCTGAAAACCGCATGGAGGGTTACCCATACAGGTATGTTTGCCGAAACTGTTTCATATTCTGCCGCTTTTGCAGCGGGGCTGTTGTCGTTTTTCTCACCCTGCGTGCTGCCCCTGATTCCGGCCTATTTCACCTTCATCACCGGGATGTCCCTCGAAGATCTGACCGAGAATTACGATACAGGCATCCGTAAAAAGGTGCTTGTATCAACACTGGCTTTCATCCTCGGATTTTCAGTGGTTTTCATCCTTTTGGGGGCATCGGCATCGTTTCTGGGCGGTTTGACGCATGCCTACCGGGACTATATCCGGATTGCAGGCGGTATCATTATCATCATTCTGGGTATTCACCTGACAGGCCTCGTGCGTATCCCGGCCCTGGAATTTGAAAAACGCATCCATTTAAACAGCAAACCGCTCAATATTTTCGGTACCTTCCTTGTGGGTATGGCTTTTGGGGCAGGCTGGAGCCCGTGCACAGGCCCTCAACTGGGGTCAATCCTGGCCATCGCCATGGGTAAGGAAACCATCGGCCAGGGCGTCGTCCTGCTGGCCATTTATTCGGCCGGACTGGCAATACCCTTTATGGTCATTTCCGTATTTGTCAACTACCTGCTGGTTTTTGTGAAAAAGGCCACCCGGTTCATGAAGATTTTCAATACGGTTGCGGGCGGCATACTCATTTTGGCAGGATGCCTTCTTTTGGCCAATAAGCTCTACCTTTTAACCGGAACAGGGTGAATCTAATGAAAGCGAAAATTATTCATATTGTTGTCACGTTGCTGGTACTGCTGTTCATCGGCCAGCTTTTACCGGTGCAGGCAGGCACCGGCGGTGTTTCCTGGCTCCCCTATGACGAGGGGATGACGCTGGGAAAATCGCAGAAAAAAAAGGTATTCATTAATTTTTTTGCCACATGGTGCTCATTCTGCAAGATGATGGACACGAAAACCTTCAAGGATGCGGCCGTCATCGACTACCTCAATGCAAACTTCATAACCGTCAAGGTGGATGTGGACCAGGAACGGGATGTGGCGGCCCAATACAACATCAGTCCCCTGCCGGACATGTGGTTTATTTCGGAAAAGGGCGAGGCCATCGGCAACAAGCCCGGGTACATATCGGCCGAGGAGATGCTCCCGGTGCTAAAATTCATTAAGACGGACAGCTATCTGAAAATGTCCTACCAGGCCTTCCTGGACAGCCAACCATAGCGACAACAGAACAGAGCCAGAGGACAGAGCCTCAGAGCTTCAGAACCTCAGAGAGATCGGAGGACAGAAGACGGTAGACCGAAATTCGGACCTCCAGAGGGCAGAAGCTTGTAGGGGCAGGTTCTGTGCCTGCCTATGTTAAACACAACCCCAAGGCAAGAGGTCTGATCTGAACACTGAAAAACGAATCTATAAAAATGAATCACGAAAACACGAAATCTAAAAAGCACGAAATGTTCAGAATAAATTTTCGTATTTTCATTCTTTCGTGATTTCGTGATGGATGGTTTTTCATTCGACGTTGGATGTTCGATGTTCATTTTTTAATAAACAATGGAAGACAGGACAGCGTCATATTGACACTTGGAAATTGGCTATTCGTTATTGGATATTGGACATTCGCATTGTGTTTTTTTGAATATCCAATAACCAATATTCAATGTCCAATGATCAAGTATCAAGACAATGAAATACAACATCTAAAGTAACAGCTTTTAATCAGGACTTGGCCATCCTTCAAGAAAAGGTATACCGGCTGGGGCTACAGGCCGGAAAAACGATTCGTGTTGCGCCGGACCAGGCGGACGATGGTGGAAACGAGCACCCCTACACTCATCATGGCCAGCAGCAAAGGGACCCAGACATAGCCCTGATATACGGACACATCGCTGGCAGCTGCAATGCCAATAATACTGAAAATGAAGACAACAGCCATAAAGGCTATGACCGAATAACAGACCGTGTCGGCATCGTACCACGGCACAATCACGTTTCTGAACAGGGGTATTCCGGTACGCATTTGGTTCGTCAGCTCCTAAACCTTACAGTTGCATAAACAACATGGCAAATTGCCCATGACGGTTTACCGCCAAGGTAGCATGGCCGGCCGCCTGTTTCAAGATCTTCCGGCAGGACGCCCATGCATGCGGGGCTGTCGTTAACATGGCCGACGATCACAATATATTGAACATTTATATTGACAAACAACAACATATTGATGTAAAAATAGTTGTAACTGCACTTTAATCGCTGCACGATTCTGTCCAACACAATCACGTCAAAAACCTTAGTTGTGACACAGGATCATTCGTTGTAGTTCCCGGGCTGTAGCTCAACCTTTTAAACATACATATTGCGCGAGGGATTCCATTGTTCGAGCAGATAAAAAAACGTGACGGCAGAGTCCAGGCCTTTGACTCTTCAAACATTACCGCTGCCATTGCCAAGGCTGGTGAAGCCACAGGTGAGTTCGAAGGTCGCGACGCTAAAAAACTGACCCTGAAAGTGCTGACCCTGGCACATGAATTAAAGCTAGGCCCCGTTCCCGAAGTTGAAGAGATTCAGGACATCGTCGAGCGCGTACTCCTGGACTCACCCTTTTATCGAACAGCCAAGGCCTATATCCTCTACCGGGAGCAGCATGCCCAGATCAGAAGCATTGCCACCAAGGCCAGCGTAGACCTTGTGGAACACTATATCCAGAAGCTGGACTGGAAGATAAAAGAAAACAGCAATATGTGCTACAGCCTGCAGGGGCTCAACAATTATATCAGTTCGGATGTCACCTCAGAGTACTGGTTGAACAGCATTTATCCGCCTGAAATCAGAAAAGCGCACAAGGGCGGGGACCTTCATATCCATGACCTGAGCCTTCTGTCGGTTTACTGTGTGGGTTGGGATCTGCAGGACCTTTTGAAGCTGGGGTTCAAAGGTGTGGAAGGCAAGGTCGAAAGCGCCCCCCCCAAGCACCTGCGTTCCGCCCTGGGGCAAATCGTGAACTTCTTCTACACCCTGCAGGGCGAGGCGGCAGGCGCCCAGGCACTGTCTAACTTCGACACCCTTTTAGCCCCCTTTGTCCGCTATGACAATCTCTCCTACGAAGAGGTCAAACAGGCGCTCCAGGAGTTTGTATTCAACATCAATATCCCGACCCGTGTCGGTTTTCAGACCCCCTTTACCAACATCACCATGGACCTCTTTGTTCCCGGCACGCTCAAGGACCACCCCGTGATTGCCGGTGGAAAGGAACAGCCGGAAACCTATGCCGAGTTCCAGGACGAAATGGATATCATCAACCAGGCTTTTGCCGAAGTGATGATGAACGGTGATGCCAAAGGACGTGTTTTTACCTTTCCCATCCCCACCTACAACATCACCGCTGATTTCGACTGGGAAAACCCCAACCTCGAGGCCGTCTGGAAGATGACCGGCAAATATGGGATCCCCTACTTTTCAAACTTCGTCAATTCGGATATGTCCCCCGAAGACGCACGCTCCATGTGCTGCCGGCTGCGCCTGGACAACCGCGAACTGCTCAAACGCGGGGGCGGTCTTTTCGGCGCCAACCCGCTCACCGGCTCCATCGGTGTTGTCACCATCAACCTGCCGCGGATCGGCTACACCGCAGAAAACGAAACGCAATTTTTTGACTGCCTCAGGGCTAGAATAATGATGTCCATTGAAAGCCTGGCCATCAAACGCAAAGTCCTTGAGCGGTTCACGGAGAAAAACCTCTACCCCTATTCAAAATTCTACCTGCGGGATATCAAGGAAGGGGCCGGCTGCTACTGGAAGAACCACTTTTCCACCATCGGCATTATCGGTATGAACGAAGCGTGTCTCAACTTTCTGGGTACTGACATTGCGAGCCGGAAAGGACATGAATTCGCCCTCAAGGCCATGGACTTCATCCGCAATCTCATTGCTGAAGTTCAGGAGGTAACCGGCGACATTTTCAACCTTGAAGCAACACCTGCGGAGGGAACCTCCTACCGCCTGGCCATGATGGACAAACGCCTTTATCCGGACATCGCCTGCGCCAACCAGGCTGATTATGAAAAAGGGGCCTCCCCATACTATACCAACTCGACCCAGCTCCCGGTGAATTACACGGATGACATTTTTGAAACCCTGACGCTGCAGGACGATCTGCAGACCAAATACACCGGAGGGACTGTGCTGCATGTATTCCTGGGCGAGCAGGTGGACGACACCCGGGTTATCAGGGGCCTTATCCGCAAAATCGCCGGCAACTTCCGGTTGCCCTATTTTACCCTGTCGCCCACCTTCAGCATCTGCCCGTCCCACGGGTACCTTCCTGGAAGACAGGACAAATGCAGTCAATGCAGCCAGGAAACCGAAATCTATTCACGGGTTGTGGGCTATCTCCGACCCGTAAAACAATGGAACAGCGGAAAGCAGGCTGAGTTTGACAGACGCAAGACCTTCAAGGTCGACGGCACCGCAGACCTGGCGGAGACAGCGCCTGTTTCAGAAATCGAAACACCGGCTGCCCGGGTTTTGGGACATTGACGTTAGATCATTTGCTATAGAGAAGTATATTCCATGATTTTCGGAGCCATCAGAAAATTCAGCACCATCGACTACCCGGGTAAGCTGGCCTGTGTGCTGGGCGCCAAGGGCTGCAATATGAATTGCCACTGGTGCCATAATTACGACCTGGTGTCGTTCGAATTTTCCCCCGAATGCCAGATCATAACCGAACCCGAAGTGTTGGATTTTTTAAAAGGACGAACAGGTTTTCTCGAAGGGGTGGTGATATCCGGCGGAGAGCCCACCCTGCAGAAAGACCTGCCCGATTTCTGCAGAACAGTGAAAACCATGGGGTTTGACGTCAAGCTGGACACCAACGGTACCAATCCCACGATGATAGAGGCACTTGTCCAGGAACAGTTGATCGACTATGTGGCCATGGATATCAAAACCGATTTTCAAACCTACCCGGCCATCACCAAAAATGAATTCCACCCTGAAAAAATAAAACAAAGCATCGATCTGTTGTTGAACGGACCCCTGCCCTACGAATTCCGCACCACCTGCGTCAAGCCCTTTGTTGACCAAACCCGCATCGAGAAAATTGGTGAGTTGATCCAGGGTGCCGATCACCTCTTCCTTCAAAAATTCGATCACTCCCACGTTTCCGACCTTGATTACGCCGGGAACCGGGACGCCGGTTTTGACGACGCCGAAATGGCCGACCTGCGCCTGAGGGTGCAGCCCTACGTAGCCGATTGCCGCATTAGGTAGTTCTATGCCAAATTCATACAGGCTATTCATTTATCACTATACCCCATTCACATACTGTATCTTATTCATTTTTCCTCTTGACACTAAAGGCCGACATTTTCTATTGTTTTAGCCATCCGGTGTCACATTGAAACAACACCTCCAAAAAATCGATCTTGCATTTCCATTTGCAGGAGCCGGGATACGGTTCTCAGATATAGCCAACTGTTTCCAAAGATAGAAAGGAGAAAATCATGACCAATCCTTATGAGGCTGCGTTTGACCTTTCGATCAACAATCCCGAAGAGTTCTGGGGCAAAGCCGCGGAAGACTGCCACTGGTACAAAAAATGGGACAAGGTGCTCGACGACGACAACAAACCATTTTACCGGTGGTTCACAGGCGGTGAGATCAACACCTGTTACAACGCGCTGGACCTGCATGTTGAAAACGGTCGGGGAGACCAGAACGCCCTCATTTACGACAGCCCGGTTACCGACACGGTTAAGAAATACACCTACTCCCAACTCAAGGACGAAGTTGCCAGGTTTGCCGGAGCGCTTGCAGACCAGGGTGTTGAAAAGGGGGACCGGGTGCTCATCTATATGCCCATGATACCGGAAGCAGCCATTGCCATGCTGGCGACCGCCCGCATAGGGGCAGTACACGGCGTTGTGTTCGGCGGTTTTGCGGCCAATGAGTTGGCCACCCGCATCAACGATGCCAAACCCAAGGTGATCGTCTCCGCTTCCTGCGGAATAGAGGTGGCCAAGGTCATTCCCTACAAACCACTGCTGGACGAAGCCATCGACCTTTCAAACCCGGACTGCAAACCGAAAAAGTGCATTATTTTCCAGCGGCCCATGCAGGCGGCTGATATGATCGCAGGCCGCGATCTCGACTGGAACGATGCCATGGCCGGCGCATCCCCCAAGGAATGCGTTCCCCTGGCGGCCACCGACCCCCTTTACATTCTTTACACCTCAGGCACGACAGGGCAGCCCAAAGGCGTGGTCAGAGACAATGGAGGGCACGTGGTCGCCCTGAAATGGTCCATGAAAAACATATACAACGTTGATGCCGGGGATGTTTACTGGGCAGCCTCCGATGTCGGCTGGGTGGTGGGGCATTCCTACATCATCTACGGCCCCCTTCTCAAGGGCTGCACCACCATTCTCTTTGAAGGCAAGCCGGTGGGTACGCCTGACGCGGGTGTTTTCTGGCGGGTCATCTCGGAACACAAGGTCAAAACCATGTTTACCGCTCCCACGGCCTTCCGCGCCATCAAAAGGGAGGACCCCAGGGCGGAACTCTTGAAAAAGTATGACCTTTCCGATTTCAAAGCCCTTTTCCTGGCCGGCGAACGCCTGGACCCCGACACCCTTCACTGGGCCGAAAACAGCCTGGGCGTCCCGGTTATCGACCACTGGTGGCAAACCGAAACCGGGTGGGCTATCTGCGCCAATGCCATGGGTATTCACCATTTTCCCGTCAAGGAGGGATCTCCGACCAAGCCGGCGCCGGGATGGAATGTGCAGGTGGTAGACCCCGGCAATCAGCAGGTAAAAGCCGGTGAAATAGGCGCACTGGTTGTCAAGCTGCCGCTGCCTCCGGGGAGCCTGCCAACGCTCTGGAACAATGACGAGCGTTTCATCGAATCCTATCTGGAAGAATTTCCCGGCTATTATAAAACCGCGGATGCCGGGTTCATCGATGAAGACGGTTACGTGTTCGTCATGTCCAGAACCGACGACATCATCAACGTCGCCGGCCACCGTCTGTCAACGGGTGCCATGGAAGAGGTGCTGGCCGACCACCCGGACGTGGCCGAATGCGCAGTTCTCGGTGTCGAAGATCAACTCAAGGGACAGGTTCCGGTGGGTTTTCTGGTGCTCAATGCGGGCGTCGACCGCGACGAAGCCGACATCATCAAAGAGGTGATCCAGTCGGTGCGGGAAAGGATCGGCCCGGTAGCATCTTTTAAAACGGCAACCATTGTGAAACGCCTGCCCAAGACCCGGTCAGGCAAGATATTGCGGGGAACCATCCAGAAAATTGCGGACAACAAGGATTACAAGGTCCCCGCCACCATCGACGACCCTGCCATCCTCGGAGAAATGGAAGACGCCCTGGTGGACATCGGCTACGCCAAGGCGAGGAAATAAAAAAAGAATTCCCGCCGCACTTGTGTGCGGCGGGAATTCTTTTTTAGCCGATGGTGTTCTTCACGATGCCGATAATCTTCTCGGGATCGAACGGTTTGCTCACAAAGGCCACGGCATCCTTGATGGCGTGATCTCCGTCGATGCCGCTGATTACCACGACGGGAATTTCCCGATATACCTTGTCCTGCCTCAACTTGCGGTAAAAGCGCGGACCCCATTCACCGGGCATCTCCAGATCGAGGGTTATCAGATCGGGCTCCTCTTTGCGCACCATTTCAAGTCCGTCACTGGCGTTGCCGGCAGAACAGGTGGCGTACCCATTGTCACTGAAAACAGCCTGAAGGTACTTCACAATGACCGGGTCATCGTCTATGATCAGTATTTTTTTTGCCATGGCGTCGCCCTCCCCGTTCCTTATATACTCCTTGAGGTCATAACCGCTTTAGTGCAGGGCTTCAGCCCTGTTTTCTCCCTACGACTTACTCCTTACTGCCTACTGGGCTTCTGGGGCTCTGAGGTTCTGACCTCCGACCTCTGTCCTCCGTCCTCTCTCCCTACCGGCGGTGGCATTCCCCGCACATCACCGGCCCCTTTTTCATCTCCTGGTGGCATCCTTTGCAGTTGAGATGAAAGGCTTTCATCAAACCCGGCATGGTCCCTGCCGGTTCCAGATCATGGCACTCCGAACACATTTGATCTTCCGAAGATTCGTCTTCGAGCAATACGCCGTCCTCATAGATGTGGTGGCACGCCTGGCAGTCCTCGATGCCGGCCGCGTCATTGTGGTCATCGTGTTCAAAAAGCGACGGCGGCCTTTCCGGTTGCAGGAAAACAGTATTGTCCACTGCCGTCATGTCTTCTTGCGAATAGGCGGTAACCAGCAGTGCAGCGGACAGCAGCAGTGCGCCGAACAGAATAACGGCCCGTTTTATCATTCCAGCCTCCCTTGACAAATCACGTTGCTTCCGGCTTTTCTATGATCTCGTACAGAATATCACTTAAAAATTTGATTTCCAGACCGATGTCGAAGTGTTCCACGATGTCATGCAGGCCGCTGTGACAGTTGTGGCAAGGCGTTATCAGGACCTTGGCGCCCTTGACCTTGGCTGCAAACAACTGCTCGGCTTTGACACGATTTCCATTAACGCGCGTCATTTTGAACGGCGGACCGCAGTTGATCACGCCGCCGCCTGCGGAACAGCAATAATTGTGCTCCCGGTTGGGGTGCATTTCAATCACCGTCTCACACATGGCATGGGCCACCTCGCGCAGTTTCTCCGCCAGGCCCCCTCCCCTGACCACGTTGCAGGGATCGTGCAGTGTGACCGGTACGGGAAATTTCTGTTTGATCTTGATCCTGCCCGTGGTCAAAAGCTCATGATAGAAATCAATGGCGTGCACCATTGGAATCGGCGGCATCTTCCAGCCCAGCCAACGGTTGCCCATGTCATATACCGATCGAAAGGCATGGCCGCACTCGCCCATGACAATGCGTTTGACCCTGAGCCGCTGGGCTGTTTCATAATGGGTGCGCTTGAGCCGGCCCATGATCTCGTTGTCGCCGGTGTACATGGCCATGTCGCTGTTGTCCCACCCGACCGAGGCGGGCATGGTCCAGTTAACCCCCGCCACATCCATGATCACGGCCATCTGGTAAATCAGCTGGGCCTGAAATTTGGGTTCCGGAGCAATCACGGAGTACATGATGTCCGCCCCCTCTTTTTCCAAGGGTATCCTCAAGCTGGAAATCTCCGCCTGGGCTTCCTCCTCTTGCCACTGAAGGGTATCCGGCCATTCATCGCCTTTGACCCACATCTGGTTCATGGTCACCGAATGGCTGTGGGCCGTGTCCTGAATATAGAGCGGCGTAACACCTAATTTGTGAATAATCCTGCGCACCACCAGCATGAGATAAGCGATGTCTATGCCAAAAGGGCAATACTGGGCGCAGCGTTTGCACAGATTGCATTCCGTATGGGCGATGATGGCCGCCTTCTTTATGAACTCCGGCCCGACCCTGCCTTTTTTCCGGAGCATCTCCCACAGGGTCTGCTTGACTTTTCCCACCGGAGAATAGTGCGGGTCCTTTTCATGCGACAGATAGAAATGGCAGGCTTCTGAGCACAAACCGCAGTGAACACAGGTATCCACGTACGCCTTCAGGCGGGCGCCGGTTTCATTGTCGATCACCTCGTTGATAACGGATGCAATCTGATCGGTGTTCAGGTCGGAAATGCCGGCCTCGATGCCTTCGTCCAGTATCCCGGCCCCTTGCTCTTTCACGTCTGCTGACATGCTTTTATCTCCAGCGTTTGGTAATGCATATGATAATGTTCAATAATCAATTTCCAATCTCTAATGATCAAGTCGGCAGTTAGCACTTGGACACTGGCTATTCGTTATTGGATATTGGTCATTCGCCTTTCGTTCATGTCACCAATCCTTGGCATGCCGGACGCCCCCGAATTCGGAGCCCATGTAGGCCCTGGTAAACGGTGAAAATATCATGTGGCTCAAACGGGTAAACGGAATGACAGCCAGCATGACTTCACCGGACAGGATGTGCAGAATAAGGGACACTTTATAGTCGAACCACTGATGGTAAGCGAAGAATCCGGTTAGAAAAGGCATGGCCACAATGAACAGGATAACGAAGTCGGAAGCCGAGGTGACGAATCTGACTTCCGGCTGGCGCAAGCGCCGGATCAGAAAAAACAGGCAGGACAAAATGACCACCACGGTCATGACGTCGGCCAGGGCATCGGGAAACGCCCACCAGCTGATGTTCCAGGCTTCGTCCCACAGAATGATATGGGACAACAGAAAAAGGGGTGTTGCCAGGAGGCAAATATGAAACGCAAAGGTCACAATGGTTAAAATTGGGTGGAGTTTCCAATTGACCGTTGCAAAGGGCGTTATCCAGTGCAATATGGACCGCAGGCTGTATTTCCAGCTCATATAGGCAAAGATAAAGCGTTCCTTTTTGGCGACCAGGTAGAGCATCCGCCCCAGTTGGAACAGGCTGCCGCCGATGAAGAGCAGAAATGCCAGCCAGGCCAAGGGCCCGGTGACAAAGCTGTATACATCGTGCATGGTTTCCCCCTTAAACCCTAATTTCACATAAAATCACTCACCGACACAACGCGCCGGTAATAGATGCCGTCTTCAATACTTCGCAAAAGAAGCCGGTTACCATCCGGGCTGAAGACAGGGTCCCAGGCCGCTTCACAGGCGTGTGGTCCCATCCTGTCGTTCACCGCGAATGCATATGATCCCTCTTTTTCCACTCTGGCTGCCACGGTTTCACCATCTGGGCTGAATACCGGGGGCCAGGCCATATCAAAGCTGTTTGACCATGCTTTCCCGTCCACGACCACCTTCCACGCGGCCCCTTCTTTGGCGAGTGCCGCCAACCGCCGGCCGTCGGGGCTGAAAACCATATCGGTCACCATGTCACTGAAGGTTCTTGTCCAGGGCACACCGTCCAGGGCCACGGTCCAACGGCCGTATGTGGACGCCACAATGGCCGCCAGATGTTTGCCGTCCGTGCTGAAAGCCGGCTGCCACAGTTGGACAAAACGTCTATCCCACAGGATATTTCCGTCTTCGGCCAGGGTCCACTGCCCCTTGGCGCGTACCGGCGCCACTACCCTCCGCGTCCCCGGCCGGAATATGGGTTCCCAGACACTGCTATAAGTAGTATTCCAAGCTTTGCCGTCCACAGCTATGGTATAGTCGTAAAGGTTCAGCCTTACTTCCGCGGCCAGGCTTTCCCCGTCGGGGCTGATGGCCAGCCCCCAGACATTGACGTAGGTGGCGTCCCACGCCTTGCCTTCCAGGGCGGCTGTGAACGTTCCTTTTTTAAATTTTTGAATTTCTCCTGAATCGGCGTCTTTCACCTGGACAGCGGCAGCTGTTTTGGTTCCGCAGGGGCTCAGCGCGAAGTAGGTCATATTGGCAAAGGTTTCATTCCAGGGCTCGCCGTTCAGCACCATGCTGTACTGCATGTCCTGCTGGGCCGCCACGGCAAACGCCTTACCGTCTTCACTGACGAGGGGGTTCCATACGTAGCCGAACTTATTGTCCCAGGCAAGGCCGTCAATGGCAGCCGTCCATTCGCCCATTTCCGAAACGAGCCCCGCCAGACGTCCATCCGGCAGGTACCGTAGATGCCAGACTTTGTCAAAGGTCGCTTCCCAGGCCGTGCCGTTGACGCAGACGCTGAATTCCATCTCATCGACATTCACGATTGCGGCAACCGCTTCACCGTCCGGACTGGCATACGGTTCCTCCACCCAGCCAAAGGATGCGTCCCACTCTTTGATGGCGACCCTTTTCTCAGAAATATCCCAGTCCCACTCGCGACTGCCCTTCATAAGGCCTCCTCGCCCGTTCACCGAACTTGTTACCATAATCCTGCCCTTGAGATTAATATGAGTATATACTTAATATCACGCGGTTTGGCAATAGGTCAGCACAATAAAATCCTTGTCTCTTAAAAGATTCCATGCTATCAAACCCCTGCAATTCAGAGCTGAAACGGTATTTGATATTTACACCCAAGGAGGAACTTAAATGTCTGACTATACAAGATATTTTGCTTTAGCTGGCGTCATTGCATTCGGTCTTGTCATCCAGGTGATGCTGATCGGATTATATGCCGTTCCCGCGCCCTATAAAACTGCGGTGGCCTTTACCAAGGCGTACTATAAGCTGGATCCTTCGATGGAAGCCTATATGTGTGAAGAGAGCCGCTTCGAGGATGACACCAATGTCACCGCACAGTATATTTATGATAGAACTTACGAGGCCAATGCCAGGGGCTACGACAAAAGCTTTCTCAAAAGCCAGTTGTACAACATAGAAACCCATACCACCTATGCCAGCGACACCGAGGCAACGGTGGCCATTTCCGCCGTTCGCAGAACGGCTATCAATCCCTTGTTTGCCTGGGTCGCCAAGTTGTTCTGTATCGGAGGAAGCCATCCTGTTGAAGGCACCATCGAAGTCATAAAAGAAAACGGCCGGTGGAAAGTGTGTACCAACGCTTTTTCAGAGGCGTAACCCGGGCGGCCCCGACAATGTCATCCACCTTCGGCTAGCCCGAGGGTTTTCCCCCATTCCCGGTGAGGGACAATACAGCACGCGCCCTATATCTACCCCAACGTTGCAACCTTGGGGATTATTGCCATGCAGCCTATCTACGAGAAGATCCGAACGCTGGCCCGTCAGATTGCCGAGACATTTCCGGTTCCTGACTTCTACACCGATCATGTTGAAGCCAATACCCTCTCACGGCATCTTCTCGATCAGAACCCTGAAATACCCCGCTTGGAAAAGATCGTGGGCAGCCACCTTAAGGACAATTTCGGCCACGGTTTCAAACACTCCCGGAAGGTTACGTGCGACGCCGGCGCCTTGATGGTTATCGAAAGCCGAAATGCAGGACATGCGGAAAAGGCCGTCCATCGCAAAGTCATGCTTGCGCACATGGCCGGCATGCTACATGACGTCAAACGCAACAAAAAAGACCACGCCGTCGAAGGTGCGGCATTCTCGCGGGAAGTGTTGCGCGACTTTCCTCTATCCGTGCAGGAACAGGAGGACATCTGCACCGCTATCCGCAACCACGAAGCCTTCAAAAAAGGTATCCCCATCAAAAGCACGGATGGTGTCCTGGTCGACGGCTGCCTCTATGATGCCGACAAATTCCGTTGGGGACCGGACAATTTCACCGACACCGTCTGGGATATGATCTCCTTTCACAACCCACCACTTTCTGAATTTATCAAACACTACCCAAGAGGTATGCAGGGCATCGAAAAAATAAAAAAGACCTTCAGAACAGCCACCGGTAAAATGTACGGCCCCCAGTTTATCGACCTGGGGCTGGCCATCGGCAACAAGCTCTACGATACCATTTTAACTGAATTTGAATCTACCCTGGGGTGAAGACAGTAGGGAGTATGGAGTAAGCAGTAGGGAGTTTTGCCGAACGAAAGACGAAGGAAAGTAAGCTAAAAAACTATTTGACACGGATTTCACGGATTGAACAGATTCAATACTTTTTTTATCCATGTAATCCGTGAAATCCGTGTCTGATTATTTATGAACATTTTGCTGACAGCTGGGAGCAACCTGACACCTGACACCCGAAACCTTATATGTATTGTGACAACTTTTAGTCAGGACTTGACCGTAGAGGCAGCCTTGTGTCTGCCCGCCGGAAACCTGAAAGCAATGTAGCGCAGGGCTTCAGCCCTGCCAGCTGGAAAACGGAAATCGGGGAACCATCGCGAAGCGACATAAAATATGCTGTTGTCCGCGCCCGTCTGCGTGAGTCTGCGGTTAATAATAAAAGCCGATAGACGAATGCCCGTCGCCTAGCGACCTAAGAAATATTTCTGCGCCCTCTGCGATCTCCAACGAAGTGGGCCTGCCCTATGAAACCCGTTCTGTCTTTTGTTTCACTGGAGCGAGAGAAAAAAAGCACCTCGACCCAAAAATAGATGAGGAGTACAACCATGGACAAACCTGTAGATCACTACTGGAATATCAAACTCAGCAGCCTTAAGGAAAATCTCGAAAAGAATAACTTTGACGTTTTTGTGGCTGGATCATTGAAGGAAGTGCGCAGCATCGTAATGGAAACACTGCTCCCCCGGATAAAGCCCGCATCTATATCCTGGGGGGGCTCCATGACATTTGTCGCCAGCGGATTGTACAATGAACTCAAAGAGAGCCAATCCATGACCGTTTTGGACACCTTTGACAAAGACCTTTCCGCAGAAGAAAGCATGGAGCGCCGGCGCCGGTCCCTTATGGTGGACCTCTACATAACCGGGACCAACGCTGTAACGGAAAACGGAATGCTGGTGAATCTCGACATGATCGGCAACAGGATCGCCGCTCTGACCTTCGGGCCCAAAGACGTGATCATCATCATCGGGCGCAACAAGATCGTTCCCGACCTGGAAGAAGCCATGGACCGCGTCAAGGACCTTGCCGCCCCTGCCAATGCCATGCGGCTGGATAAAAAAACGCCGTGTGTCAAAACAGCGTCCTGCCACGAGTGCAAGAGCCCTGACCGCATCTGCAATACCTGGACCATTACCCAAAAATCATTCCCCAAAGGCAGGGTCAAGATTATCCTGGCCAATGTAGATGCAGGGCTGTGAGCAGAGCCTCGGAGCCAGAAGACGGAAACCCAGTAGGCAGTAGGGAGTAAGGAGTAGGGAGATTTCCAGGGGTCAGAACCACGGAGCTACGGAGGGCGGAAGGCAAACCCGCAGGGGCGCACCTGTGTGTTCGCCCACCTGCAGGAAGTCCTCAGAGGCCAGAGGACGATACAGGGCTGAAGCCCTGGCCTACATGCCCATTCCTCGAATCAACCATGTAGGCAGGGATTTATCCCTGCTTCGGAATGCGGAATTACAGAAAACCAAGGGGTTAAGCGTTATTAGAGAATAGTTAATCGTGTGCTGGTTGCGCAAAGTTTAGAGCCTCGGTATTAACTGTTTTCTATTTTCTGATATCTGACACGGAAGACAGGACCTTGGAAACCAGATAAGGTAATTTATTACTAATTGTGACAACTTTTGATCAGGACTTGACCAACCCGGTACCTGACACCTGAAACCCAATATTCCAACACTCCAGCACTCCAGGCGGCCTAATCTTAATCATTAAACAACCTGGTGACAGCAGTACGCAAACAATATAGTGGGGATACCGAGATGAACGACGATCTTAAACACAAACCCGTTGCCGCGGCCCTGCTGTTTGTTCTGCTCGTGGCCGTATTGATCGCTGCCATGGCCCTGGCATCAGCCGTTCAGACCGATTTCGGGCGCGTGGATGTGAGCAACGTCAATTACTTGAATTACAATGCCATTCCCTTGCGGGCCAAACTCATGCGTCCCAAGACAACAGATACGTCAGCACGCTTTCCGGGGATCGTTTACATCCATGGCTACCAGAACAACCGGGAAACCGGGGATGGATACTGCATCGAACTTGCCCGGCGGGGTTTTGTGGTGCTGAATATCGATGCCATCGGCCGGGGAAACTCCGGCATTCCCAATGATCCAGGGCAGGCCGACTTTGACGAAACCTATGGAGGGCTTTCCTCCCTCGCCTATCTCCGGTCGCTGCCGTTTGTGGATCCGAATTCCCTGGGCATGATGGGCCACAGCCTGGGTGCGGAAATGGCCTATAACGTCGCCCTTAACGATCCAAATGTCCGGGGACTGGTGATCACCGGCTTTGCCTATACCGCGGAGGCCGATCATCGGCGGCCGGCCAATATGCTCATGGTCCTCGGCAAATATGACGAGTTTCGCAAGCGCATGACCGGTGTAAACGATATTGAAAAAGAATGGATGGCCAGTGAACAGACCGGCAAGGTCATACCCGCGGCAAACCCCATAATCGGTACTACATACGGTGACTTTTCAGCAGGCACGGCCAGGCGCGTCTTCGTCCCCAAGGTCACCCATGTCCAGGAATCGCACAACAAGGCCGCCATTGCCGAAGCAGTGCTTTGGATGCAGCAGGCGCTCCATCCGCCGGGCACCTTCTGGACGGATCCGCACCAACAGATCTGGCCTTTGAAAGAATGGGCAACCCTGACGGCCATGCTGGCTGGGTTCTTCTCCCTTCTACCCCTGGGCGCTCTAATGCTGCGCATCAAATGGTTTCAATCCATTTCAGGGGTGGAATCCCACGTTTATGCTTGTGACGGAAAAACCTATTTTATCCATGCAGCCGTGAACGGTATTCTCATGTGGCTTTATCTGCCGTTGATTTTTGTTCTGTTCGGCATCCATATCTATCTGGCGCCCATCGACAAGGCCTTTCCCATGATGATGGTCAATGCGGTGGTCTGGTGGTTTCTCTGCATCAATATCATCGGCTTTTTCATATTCCGCAGCTGGTTTAAACGCCAGAACCGGAAGCGAGGCCTGACCCTGGCCGACATGGGTATTTCCTTTAAGAAAGATACGTTTCACCTGGATTACCAGCGGCTTGTAAAAAGTGCAGTTGCCGCCCTCCTCCTTTTTCTCTTTGCCTACCTGGTTGAACACCTCCTTGAAAACATTTTCATCGTCGACTACCGTTATATATTTCCCTTTGCCAGCGACCTTACGCCTTTCCGGGTCAGAATGTGGTTCCTCTATTTTCCATTTCTCCTCCTGGGGTTTCTCCAGACCGGCGTATTCCTGCATGGACAGATCCGGCGCCCGGCCAAGGGCTCGCGCATCGGCACGTTCTTTTCATGGTCTTTCTACAACATCGCCGCCATGATCACACCGGTGCTCTTATTCTTGTGCATCCAATATGTTCCCTTGTTCTTCACCGGCTTTATCCCCCTGGTGGGACCGGGCGGAATGTTCGTCGCCTTTGTTCAAAACCTGTTTCACATCATCGGCGTGTTGGTGATAGTGGTACCGATTTCAACCTGGTTTTTCCAGCTGACCGGAAAAATATACCTCGGCGCCATCCTCAATGCCGCCCTGGTCGCCTGGATGTTCACCTCTTCCCAGGTAATCGCCCCCATTCCGGTGTAGCGAAAAAACGTTTGCCAATAGGACCAGAAATCAACTTCACCTTCAAGAGTCATGCTTGTTATAAACCCACCTCTGGCGTACTGGAGCATTGGAGTAATGGAGGATGACAAGACAGATTGCCAGAGGCCAGAGCGCCAGAAATCGGAAACCAGAGTGCCAGTAGGTAGTAAGGAGTAGGCAGTAGGGACGGAGACGTGTAGGCGCTGGCCTTGCGCCTGCCCGATATAGCCGGGAAACAAAAGGCCTGTAAGGAGAAACTAAAAAATACAGAACATCAGAGACAGAGCCCCGGAAATAGGAGGCCATGAACGGGCAGAAGACGATGCAGGGCTGAACAGCGTGTCCCGCAACTGGCTTCGGCAGGGTTGAAACCCTGCACTACATCAATTCGAACTTGGAAGGTAATAGAGCCACCGCTTGACAATCACAGTTTTCCTTCCCTTGTAGCTCAGGGCTTTAGCCCTGCCAAGGCCGAATACCGGAGGCTGAAAACCAGAAACCCAATATTCTAAAACTCCATTACTCCAGAATCCCAAAGTATCTGTTTGTGACCAAGCCTAAACACGCTGACCTTTCCAAGTAACTATGCTTTTCATGTTGGAATGGTGGATTCCCGTTTGACTTCATTCAAACCATTATTTATACTCCGCCCAATAATTTATGTCTGAATTGAATAACCATATGAAGGAGGTCAATATGACATCGAAACTCTGGCAGGGCAGCAAGTGGCCCGAAGGCACACCTTTTGAACTTTCCGGATATGAAAAACCCGTTTATTCCCTTTTGGATGAGACGGCCGAAGAATTTCCAAACCACGCGTTTACCATATTCAACGATGCCACCAGGACATTTGCCCAGGTCAAAGACACGGCCGACCGCATTGCTAATTTTCTGGTTTCAAGGGGTATCAAGAAAGGAGACCGGGTCGCCATTTTCTTGCCCAACCTGCCTCATTACCCGTCCATATTTTTCGGCATTTTAAAGGCCGGCGCCGTTTGTGTCACCTGCAACCCCATTTACACTGCCGGGGAACTCAATTACCAGCTCAATGATGCCGGCGCTAAAGCGGTGTTCTGCATGGATCATCCTGAGTTTTATCCCACCACAGTCAACGCCATCAAAGGAACGGACGTGGAAACGGTGGTCGTCTGCAGCGTAAAATCCTACCTGCCCTGGTTGAAAGGGTTTCTGGGCGGACTTCTGGGAAAAATCCCCAAGGCAGCCAGCTACGAACCCGGCCATTTGTTTTTCGACGATGTGGTCGCCGCTGCCAAACCCGAGGTGCCGTCCGTGGACATCGACCCCTCCAACGACCTGGCATTGATCATTTATACTGGCGGAACCACCGGCCGCCCCAAAGGGGCAGCCCTGCCCCACACGTGCTTTACATCCAATGTGATGGGGCTCAATGAATGGGGCTGGCTCCGTCACGAACCGGGCAGCCCTCCGGAAAAAATTCGTCGCGGCGGTTTCAATACCTACCTGGGCGTTTTGCCCTGGTATCACAGCTTCGGTTTAACCGTTGCCATGTTGTCCGCCTGCGCCAGTGGCAGTAAACTCATCTGTGTGCCCGACCCCCGGGCCGGGGATCCGCCCTTCACCGAAGTGTTGAAACTTGTTCAGAAACATCGCCCCACGCTGATGCCGGCAGTGCCCACTATTTTTGTGGCCTTTACCAACCACCCCCTCCTGGACCAGTTCGATCTGAGCTCCCTCATCGGATGCTTTTCAGGAGGCGCCCCGCTGCCGCCTGAGGTCTGCAAACAGTTTGAGGAAGAAACAGGATCCGTCATATTCGAGGGGTACGGCCTCAGTGAAACATCACCGGTTGCCTCGTCCAACCCCACCAATCAGGAAAACCGTAAAATCGGTTCCATCGGGTTTCCGTTTCCCAGCACGGATATTAAAATCGTGGATCTCGAAACCGGTTTTGAGGAACTGGCCCAGGGCGAAGACGGTGAAATTGCCATTTCCGGCCCCCAGGTCATGCAGGGGTACTGGAACAAGCCTGACGAAAACAAGGCTGTTTTCCGGGAAATCGACGGCAAGCGCTTCTTCTTGACCGGTGATATCGGTCACTTTGACGAGGAAGGCTATATTCTCATCACCGACCGCAAAAAGGACCTGATCCTCGTGGGCGGGTTCAATGTCTATCCCCGAGACGTGGAAGACATCCTCTTTACGCACCCCAAGGTTGCGCTGGCCGCGGTCGTGGGCGTACCCCATGCCAAGAGCGGGGAAATGGTCAAGGCCTTTATTCAGCTCAAACCGGGTGAAACGGCGACAGAAGACGAGATCATGGCTTTCTGCAAGGAAAACATGGCCGGTTACAAACGGCCCCGGCAGATCGAATTCCGCGATGAAGTGCCGGTATCCAATGTCGGCAAGGTATTGCGGCGCGTGCTGCGGGACGAAGAAACCAGTAAATAGCTCAGAGGCCGGAAGACCGAAGCTAATGTAGTCCAGGGCTTTACAGGCTGTCCCGCAACCCGCTTTGGCAGGGTTGAAACCCTGCGCTACATGGTTTCGTGTTTTGGGCCGTATTACGATAACATTATGAAATTCAGAGCTTTTTTTCAAATGTAGTTCAGGGCTTTAGCCCTGCTGTCGGAGCATCGTAGTAGCAATTTGGAAGTTATTGGACAGCCTGTTTAGCCCTGAGGTCAGAAGTCGGTAAAACATGAAAAACAAAGCCCCTAAAATAGGCCGGAATGCACCCTGCCCCTGCGGCAGCGGCTTGAAATACAAACGCTGCTGCGCGGGCAAGGATGCACCGCCAACTGTGGACAAGGTCTCTCTCTACGCCCGCAAGTACAACATCAGGGTCAAAAAGGGAGCAGACGTGGCAGGCATCCGCAAAGCGGGCCGGCTTGTCTTGGAAACCCTGGACCTTGTGGAGTCTATGATCGAACCGGGCCTGGTCACCGAAAAGATCAACTCCGTGGTGCACAAATTCACGGTGAAGAACAATGCCACACCGGCGCCCCTGAACTACCGGGGTTTTCCGAAAAGCGTGTGCGTTTCCGTCAATGAGGTTATCTGCCACGGTATCCCCGGCCCCTATGCCCTCAAAGACGGCGACATCGTCAACGTCGATGTAACCACTATTCTGGACGGATATTACGCAGACGCCAACAAAACCTTCTGGGTGGGTACGCCTTCACCCGATGCCCGCAAAATAGTCGATGTCGCCCGCGAAAGCCTCAAAAGGGGAATGGGCATGGTAAAGCCCGGGAATACCATGGGAGACATCGGCTGGGCCATACAGGAATGGGCTGAGGGCCAGGGATGCTCTGTGGTCAGGGAATTCGTGGGCCACGGCGTGGGATTTGACTTCCATGAAGCCCCCCAGGTGCCTCATTTCGGTCGCCGGGGACAGGGTCTCGAGATGATTCCCGGCATGGTGTTCACCATCGAGCCCATGATCAACCTGGGCGAAAAATCCCTGCGTATTCTCAGGGATGACTGGACCGCCGTCACCCTTGACCGCTCCCTATCCGCCCAGTTCGAGCAAACCCTCCTGGTCACTGAAGACGGTTGTGAAAGCCTTACCCCGTACGACCTGTAGAAGCCA